>JAXDOO010000315.1:0-9952 GCA_034668865.1 Alphaproteobacteria bacterium | reverse complement strand
ACAGGGTCTCGACGTTGTTGATCAGCGTCGGCCGCCCGAACAGCCCGACCTGATACGGCAGCGGCGGCCGCTGGCGCGGTAAACCGCGCTTGCCCTCGAGGCTCTCCAACAGCGAGGATTCTTCACCGCAGATGTAAGCGCCCGCCCCGCGCCGCAGATGCAACTTGCTATGCGGTGAGAGTCCGGCCTGCTGGACCTTGGCCAGCTCTTCCAGCAGCATCAATCGAAGCTCGGGATATTCGTCGCGGATGTAGATATAGGTTTCGACCGCCTCGACCACCCAGGCGGCGATCAGCGTTCCCACGAGAAACCGGTGTGGATCGCGTTCCAGGTAGACGCGATCCTTGAACGTGCCGGGCTCGCCTTCATCGCAGTTCACGGCGAACAGGCGTGGCGCAGGTTCGGCGCGCACCAGCGTCCATTTGCGGCCGGTGGGGAAGCCCGCGCCGCCAAGGCCGCGCAGTCCGGAATCGTCCACCGCCTTGATGATCTCCTCACGAGTGCGGCTGCCGTCCAGGCAGGATTTCAGCAGCGCATAGCCGCCCTCGGCGCGGTACTGCTCAAACGTGTTCGCGGGGTGCCAGGCATGGGCATGCGGCTTGTTCTTGACGGCGGCCGCGACGTTCTCGGCATTCGCCTTGAAAGTCTGCACATGACCGACGGCACAGATAGGCGCGCGGTCGCAGGCGCCCATGCAGGGCGCGCGCACCACACGCACACCGGCCCCCACTTTCCCCGGCAGCTCGGCGAGCAGCTTTTCGGCGCCAGCCATCGCGCAAGACAGCGAGTCGCAAACGCGCACGGTGATCGCGGCCGGAGACAGCTCGCCTTCCTTCACCACATCGAAATGCGCGTAAAAGGTCGCCACCTCATAGACCTCGGCCAGCGCCAATTTCATCTCGGCAGCCAGCGCCGCGAGATGCGCGGCGGAAAGACAGCCATAGGCGTCCTGGATGAGATGCAGATGCTCGATCAACAGATCGCGCCGGCGCGGCTTCTCGCCGAGCAGCGCGCACACTTCCTCGAGCGCCTGCGGATCGACCTGCCGGCCTTTCGGCGTGCGCCGGGGCCTGCGGTTTGGCTGCGCGCCGGAACTGCGCGGGGGAGGGGTCTGGATGTTCATGGTGCGGGGAGAATCCGCTTCTCGGGCTCGCCGAACAACCCCTTGAAGTCCATGGTTCGATAGGAAATCTCTATCGACGGAGGCAGTATTGCTGCTTATTATCGGCGTGAGGCCAAGTGCCCCCGTTTCGACCAAGGCACTGAAATCACAGGATAAATCGTGATCGACAAGCTCGACTTCATTCTGGCGTTGGCGCGTGAGCGGCATTTCGGCCGAGCGGCCGAGGCCTGCGGCGTAACGCAGCCCACGCTTTCGGCCGGGGTGAAGCAGCTGGAAGAGCAGATGGGCGTGCTGCTGGTGAACCGCGGCTCGCGCTTCCAGAGCTTCACGCCCGAGGGCGAACGCGTCCTGGAATGGGCGCGGCGCATCGTCGGCGACACCCGCGCCATGCGCGAGGAGATCAATTCGCTGCGCCACGGCCTCACCGGGCGCTTGCGCATCGCGGCGATCCCGACCGCGCTAGCGATGGTGGCGGCGCTCACCACGCCGTTTCGCCAGCGGCATCCCAACGTGCAATTCACCATTCTGTCGCGCACCTCGATCGAGGTTTTGGCACAACTGGAAAATCTGGAGATCGATGCGGGCGTCACCTATCTCGACAACGAGCCGCTCGGCCGTGTCACCGCCGTTCCGCTCTACCGCGAACGCTACCAGCTGCTGACCTCGGCCGACGCGCCGCTTGGTAACCGCGCGTCGGTCACCTGGGCGGAGGTGGCGCAGGTGCCGCTCTGTCTGCTCACGCCCGACATGCAGAACCGCCGCATTATCGACGGCTTGATCCGCGGCGCCGGCGGCAATCCGCAGCCGACGTTGGAATCCAATTCGGTGATCGTGCTGTTCTCACATGTGCGTACCGGCCGCTGGGCGAGCGTGATGCCGGCCAAGCTGGCGGAGACGCTTGGCTTGACCGAAACCATCCGCGCGATCCCGATCGTCGACCCGGACGAGGTTCATACCATCGGGCTGGTGGTGCCTAAGCGCGAGCCGATGACGCCGCTCGCCGCGGCGCTGGTGGCAGAGGCCAAGCGCGTGGCGGTGGAACTGGAAGCGGCGTGACTCGTGTCCCGGGCGCAGCGCAGCACGTCAGTGATGCGCTGCAGACCCGGGACCGTTGCAGATGCTGAATTCGGAACGGTCCCGCATCTGCGGTGCATCGTTTTCACGCCGCCCCGTGTGCGGAACACAGTAGACGATTATGGATCAAAGCTTCTTCGTCGATATTCTCGCTAATCGTCCGCGGGGTGTAATGTATGTCGGCGTCACGAATGATCTCATGCGCCGCGTAGCCGAGCACAAAGGAAAATTTGTGCCTGGTTTTACCCGCAGGTATGGCGTGACGCGTCTGGTGTATTACGAGGAATACTCGTCAATTTTGGAGGCGCGAGAGCGAGAAGGCGTCCTCAAACGTTGGCGTCGTCAATGGAAGTTCGATCTTATTCAAACCCTAAATCCCAATTGGGAGGATCTGGCGAGCAAATTGGCACTGTAACTCCGTCGAGTCTGGAACGGTCCGCATTTGCGGTGCACCGTTTCACGCTGCACCGCGTGCGGGACACGCGCTTAGAACAGCCCGACGATCTTGCCATCCGCGCCGACGTCGATGCTGTCGGCCGACGGCACTTTCGGCAGGCCCGGCATGGTCATGATCTCACCGCAGATCGCGACCACGAATTCCGCGCCGGCGGAAAGCCGCACCTCGCGCACATTCATGACGTGATTGCTGGGCGCGCCCTTCAGATCCGGGTTGGTCGAGAATGAATACTGCGTCTTGGCGATGCACACCGGCAGGTTACGGAATCCCATCTCCTCCCAGGTCTTGAGCTGATCTTTCACCGCCTTGTCGGCGGTGACCTCGGTGGCGCGGTAGATTTCCTTGGCGATGGTGGAGATCTTGTCGAACAGCGACTGATCGTCGCGATAGAGCAGCTTCACCTTGCCCTTGTTACCGTCGATGGTCTTCACCACCGCGCGCGCAACCTCGGCCGCGCCCTGGCCGCCCATTGCCCAGTGATCGGCCATCAAAGCCTCGACGCCGAGCTTCTGGCAGGCGTCCCGCACCAGCTTGATCTCCGCCTCGCTGTCGGCGGAGAAGCGGTTGATCGAGATCACCGCCGGCAGGCCGAATTTCTTCACATTCTCCACATGCCGCGCCAGATTGGCCATGCCGATTTCCAGTGCTTTGAGGTCTTCTTTCTTCAGCTCATCCTTCTTCACCCCGCCGTGCATCTTCAACGCGCGGATCGTGGCGACGATGACCACGCAGTCGGGCGAGAGCCCGGCCTTGCGGCATTTGATGTCGATGAATTTCTCAGCGCCGAGGTCGGCCCCGAAGCCGGCTTCGGTTACGACATAATCCGCGAGCTTCAGCGCCGTCGTGGTCGCCACTAACGAATTGCAGCCATGCGCGATATTCGCGAAAGGGCCGCCATGGATGAAGGCGGGCGTGCCTTCCAGCGTCTGCACCAGATTGGGCGCGATCGCTTCCTTCAACAGCGCCGCCATCGCGCCATGTGCCTTTAGGTCGCGCGCACGCACCGGTTTGCGCTCGCGCGTATAGCCGACAATGATGTTGCCGAGCCGCTCCTTCAGGTCGTCGAGATTCTTGGCCAGGCAGAAGATCGCCATCACTTCCGAAGCAACGGTGATGTCGAAGCCGGCCTCGCGCGGAAAGCCGTTGGCGACGCCGCCGAGCGAGCAGACGATCTCGCGCAGCGCACGATCGTTCATATCCATGACGCGGCGCCAGACCACGCGTCGGCTGTCGATGCCGAGCGCATTGCCCCAGTAGATGTGATTGTCGACCAGCGCCGAAAGCAGGTTATGCGCCGAGGTGATGGCGTGGAAGTCGCCGGTGAAGTGCAGATTGATATCTTCCATCGGCACCACCTGGGCATAGCCGCCGCCGGCCGCGCCGCCCTTCATGCCGAAGGAGGGGCCGAGCGAGGGCTCGCGCAGGCAAAGCATCGCCTTCTTGCCGATGTGATTGAGCGCGTCGGTGAGACCGACGGTGGTGGTGGTCTTGCCTTCGCCCGCCGGTGTCGGCGTGATCGCGGTGACAAGGATGAGCTTGCCGTCCTTTTTGCTCTGGAGCGACTTGATGAAATCCATCGACACCTTGGCTTTGTAATGGCCGTAAGGTTCGAGATTTTCCGCGGCGATGCCGAGCTTTTCCTTGGCGATGTCGAGAATGCGCCGCTTTTTCGCGGACTGGGAAATTTCGATGTCGGACTTCGGTGATTGGTGCTGCGAGGCGGGCATGTTGTGATACTGCAATTTTACAAAATTCAAGAAAGCGAAGCGGCGAAAAATAAAACGGCGGCGAGGACACCGAGCGCGCTACGAACCGCGTGCAGACGTCCCCATTTTCCAATCAAGGCGCGGGTGTTCGGACCGGCCTGTTGCGGCTCGGTTGCGAGCAGCGTGTCGTTGGTGGGCTTGATGACTAAAAGCGTAAAAGGCCAAGGCGTGATAAGGCTCACCGAGCCGGCAAGCCACAGCCCGTTTCGGCTTTGCCACCACGCTGCAAGACCCAAGATAGTGCCGAGTAGCGACAGCGAAGCCTGCATGGCGGCGCCGTGTTTGTAGGCCGGCTTCCACTGCGTCAGCATGGCGCGGTCGTCGAGCTTGAGCCGCGCCGGATGCTCGCAGGCGCTGACATAGACCGCAGCGCCGGCAAAGGCGGCAGCGACAAGCAAGGCGAGTTGTCCTGTGATCATTCCAACGCTCACCCGTCAGCCAAACCTTGCGCCCTTGGCGAGGCCCGCGGTCGCGGCCCATTCGCCGGCTTCGATCTTCTTGCCCTCGGGCGGCTGCACGCGGGTGAGCTTGAAACGGCCGTCGGCGCAGACCACGGTGACGCCATCGGCTTCCACCGCGACAATCTCGCCGAGCTTGCCGGCGATGCCTTTGGGACTCTTGGCCGGCAGCGGTTGGGCCTCGAAAATCTTGATGGTTTTGCCGTCGAGCGTGGACCAGGCCCCAGGCGCCGGATTGCAGCCGCGGATCAGCCGATCGATCTGTTCCCAGGGCTTGCCCCAATCAATCTTGGCATTGTCGGCCTTGCACATTCCTTCGTAGGTCGCCTTGGATTCGTCCTGCTTGATACGCGGCGCCTTGCCGGCCTTCACCAGATCGACCGACTCCATCATGGCCTCGACGCCCATCGGAAATAACCGGTCGAAATAGACCGTGCCGAGGGTGTCGGTGTTGCTGATCGGCGTTTTCTTCTGCAACAGCACGTCGCCGGTATCGAGGCCGTTATCCGGCCAGAAAATCGACAGTCCGGTTTCCTTCTCGCCCTTGATGATCGGCCAGTTGATGGCGCTGGCACCGCGATAGGCCGGCAGCAGCGAAGGATGATACTGGATCGAGCCGTTGGTCGGCATGTTGAGGAATTCCTCCGGCACAAATAGCGTGACGAAGGCCATCACCTGCAGGTCGGGCTTTAGCGCCTTGAATTCCTCCCAGACCTTCGGCTCTTTGTAGGAGGCGGGCTGATAGACCGGCAGGTTGGCGGCGAGCGCCGCCTCCTTCAGCGGATCGGCCTTAGCGCCCGGCTTTTCCGGCGCGACATAGACGGCGACGACGTTTTCGCCGCGCTTGAGCAGCGCTTCCAGCACCGCCTTGCCGAAGGCCTGCTGGCCGTGAACCACGATACGCATCCTTGCCTCCCCACACTCCGCTCATGCCCGCGTAAGCGGGCAATCCAGCTAAGTTACGCGTTTGCGCTGGGTCCCCGCTTGCGCGGGGACGAGCGGTTTAGCTACGCCGCCTCGGCCTTGGCCGGCTTTTCCGGCGGCGTGATCGCCCCCGACATCCTGATCTCGGCGATCTCCTTGTCGGAATAGCCGAGCTCCTTTTTCAGCACCTCGTCGGTATGCTCACCCAGCAGCGGCGAGCGCTTCACCTCGCAGGGCGAGTCCGACATCTTCACCGGATTGCCGACGGTGAGATATTTGCCGCGGCCGGGGTGATCGACTTCCACCACCGTGCCGGTTTCGCGCAACGACGGCTCTTCGGCGATCTCCTTCATTGACAGGATCGGGCCAACGGGAATGTCCACCTCGTTGCAGATTTCCATGACCTCGAACTTGGTCTTGGTCATCGTCCATTCTTCGATGGTCGCGAAGATATGCTTGAGCCGGGGCAGCCGCGCAGGTGGCGTGGCGAAGTCCGGATCGGTCTTCCATTGCGGCTTGCCGATCAGATCGCAGATCACGCCCCAAACCGGCGCCTGGGTGATGAAATAGATGTAGGCGTCGGGGTCGGTTTCCCAGCCTTTGCATTTCAGGATCCAGCCGGGCTGGCCACCGCCGGAATCGTTGCCGGCGCGCGGCACCGCCTTTCCGAAAGGAATGCCCTCGCCGAACTGGCTGTATTCGCTCAGCGGGCCGTGGGCCAGCCGCTGCTGGTCGCGCAGTTTCACGCGCGCAAGGTTGAGCACGCCGTCTTGCATAGCGCAAAGCACTTTTTGGCCGCGGCCGGTCCGCATGCGCTGATAGAGCGCGGCAACGATACCAAAGGCGACATGCAGGCCGGTGCCGCTGTCGCCGATTTGCGCGCCGGTGACGAGCGGCGGGCCATCGCGGAAGCCTGTGGTGGACGCCGAACCGCCGGCGCATTGCGCAACGTTCTCATAAACCTTGCAATCCTCGTACGGGCCGGGACCGAAGCCCTTCACCGAAGCGACGATCATGCGCGGGTTGAGCTTATGGATGTATTCCCAGGTGAAGCCCATGCGGTCGAGCGCGCCTGGCGCGAAATTCTCCACCAGCACGTCGCAATGCTTGATCAGCCGATTGATGATCTCCTTGCCCTTGGGGTTCTTGGAGTCGATGGTGATCGAGCGCTTGTTGCCGTTGAGCATCGTGAAATAGAGGCTGTCCGCGCCTTTGACGTCGCGCAATTGCCCGCGCGTGATATCGCCGACCCCCGGCCGCTCGATTTTGATCACGTCCGCCCCAAGATAAGCGAGCAATTGGGTGCAGGTCGGACCCGATTGCACATGCGTGAAGTCGAGCACACGCACGCCGTCGAGCGCCTTGCCGGCCTGGCCATAGGGCCTGCTGGTAGGACGCGGCAAGCCGTTACCGTTTTTCTTCGCCGCCGTTTGTTTGGCCGCCTTCTTGACGGCGGGCTTTTTCGCGGCGCGCTGCGCCCTGCCCTTCGCTTTCGTCTGCTTTTTCTGCTTGTTGCGGGTGGCCATCATACCATCTCCTCTTTTCCACTCATGCCCGCGCAAGCGGGCATCCAGTTGTCCTTGTTGCTCTGGGTCCCCGCTTCCGCGGGGATGAGCGGTTAGTGTGTGACTCGGTCTCTACTTCTTTTTCAGCACGCTCTGCGGGTTGAGATTGCCGATGCGGCCGCTCTCGCTGCCGGCGGCCGGATCGATGACTGCATTGATGAGGGTGGGCTTGCCGCTGTCCATCGCGGCGTTCACCGCGCGCTTCAGTTCGTCGGGGGTCGTTGCATTAACGCCGACGCCGCCGAAGGCCTCCATGACCTTGTCGTATCGCGCGCCCTTGACGAAGACGGTTGGCGCGGGATCCGCACTGCCAGTCGGATTGACGTCGGTACCACGATAGATGCCGTCATTGTTGAAGATGACGACGCAGACCGGCAGCTTGTAGCGGCAGACAGTCTCCACCTCCATGCCGGAGAATCCGAAGGCTGAGTCACCTTCGACCGCAAGCACGGGCTTTCCGGTCTCGATGGCGGCGGCAATGGCGTATCCCATGCCGACGCCCATAACGCCCCAGGTGCCAACGTCCAGCCGCTTGCGCGGCTGATACATATCGATAATGCCGCGGGCGAGATCGAGCGTATTGGCGCCTTCATTGACCAGAATGGCGTCGGGCCGCTCCTTGATGATGGTGCGCAACACGCCGAGCGCGCCGTGGTAATCCATCGGCGAATTGTTGTTCATCAGCCGTGGCGCCATCTTGGTGACGTTCTCTTCGCGCTTCTTGCTGACCGCGCCGGTCCAATCAGCCGGCGCTGCAGGCCATTTGGCCCCCATGCCATCAAGCAGCGCCGTGACGCAGGAGCCGATGTCGCCGACCACGGGCGCTGCGATCTCGACGTTGGAGTCCATTTCCTTCGGCTCAATGTCGATCTGAATGAACTTCTTGGAGTGAGGCTCGCCCCAGGCCTTGCCCTTGCCGTGTGAGAGAAGCCAGTTGAGCCGGGCGCCGATCAGCATCACCACGTCGGATTGTTGCAACACCGTCGAGCGCGCGGCGCCCGCGCACTGCGGATGCGTATCGGGGAGAAGACCCTTGCCCATGCTCATCGGCAGGAATGGAATGCCGCTCTTTTCGATCAGCGTGCGGATCGCGTCGTCGGCCTGCGCGTAAGCCGCGCCCTTGCCGAGGATGATCAGAGGGCGCTTTGCACTCTTCAGGACATCGAGTGCACGCTTGACCGCCTCCGGTGCGGGAATCTGGGCCGGCGCCGGATCAATCACTTTCACCAGCGACTTCTGCCCAGCCGCCGCGTCCATCACCTGCCCGAACAGTTTGGCGGGCAGATCGAGATAAACACCGCCGGGCCGCCCAGAGACCGCAGCGCGGATCGCCCGCGCCACACCAATGCCGATATCGGCGGCATGCAGCACGCGGAACGCGGCTTTGCAGAGCGGCTTGGCGATCGCGAGCTGGTCCATCTCTTCGTAGTCGCCCTGCTGCAAGTCGACGACCTCGCGCTCGGACGAACCGCTGATCTGGATCATCGGGAAGCAGTTGGTCGTGGCGTGCGCCAGCGCGGTGAGACCGTTGAGGAAGCCAGGCGCCGACACCGTCAGGCAGACGCCGGGCTTCTTCGTCAGAAAGCCTGCAATCGCCGCCGCATATCCGGCATTCTGCTCGTGCCGGAACGAGAGGACGCGGATCCCGGCGGCCTGCGCCATGCGGCCGAAGTCCGTGATCGGGATGCCGGGTACGCCGTAGATCGTGTTGAGACCGTTGAGCTTGAGCGCGTCGATGACGAGATGAAAGCCGTCCGTCAGCTCGTGCTCTGTTTCGGCTGCCGCGGTTTCGCTCTTCGCCTTCACTGCTGCTTCAGCCATGGGAATCCTCCCGGTCTTTTTTCGTCAGTCCAGATAATCGGCATAGCGCGCCACGTGGTCGGCCAGACCGAGCGCGTGCGTGCGCACCAGTTCTTCGGCGCGCTCGGTGTCGCGCGCCTCGATCGCTTCGATGATGTGCATGTGGTCGCGGATCGAGCGGTCGGCGCGGTCTTTCTCGCCGATGGTCTTGCGCCGGATCATGCGCATATGGGTGAACAGGTTTTCCGCCAGATTGATGAGCACGCTGTTGTGGCTCATCCGGATGATGGTCTGGTGGAACTCGATATTCACCTCGGAATATTCGTCGAGATGCGCGGCTACCTGCCCGTCGTGGAACGTGGCGAACATCTTGCGCAGATGCGCGATTTCCTCGTCGGTGGCGTTTTTGGTAATGAGGCGCGCGGCCATGCTTTCCAGCGCCGCCCAGGCGGTGATCATCTCGATGACCTCGCGCTTGGTCTTTCGCACCACATAGACGCCGCGCCGCGGCACCGAGCGCACGAAGCCCTCGCGCTCGAGCTGCGCCATGGCTTCGCGCACCGGCGTGCGGCTGACGCCGAAATCCTGCGCCAGCTGACGCTCGTCAAGCCGGATGTCGGAACGGTTGCGGTAGACGTCCATGCCGGCGATGACGGTTTTCAGCGCGGCATAGGCCTTGTTCTTGAAGCTGTCGGAGGCAAGCGGCTCCAGCACCAACCGCGTCGTCGATAAAGCGGTGGTGTCCTCCCCCCCGTCTGGGGGGCGGCCTTGCAGCGATTGAACGT
>JAXDOO010000314.1:0-3942 GCA_034668865.1 Alphaproteobacteria bacterium | reverse complement strand
GAAGACATCGATATGACCGACGCGGATTGACGAACGCCTGCTAGCGACAGCGTCGTTGCGGCGCGTCAGCCAGCCGACGATGTCTGCGTCTGCAAGCGGCCGATCTCCTATCTCCCGCGACGCCGCCGCCCAGCCGGAAAGAATTTCAATCTGAATCTGCCGGTCATCCGGGCCAAATGTCCAGTCAGCGGCGCCGTGAATGACAGCATAACCAACTGCTTTCAAATGCGCGATCGCGGTGGTTGCGGCGGCCGGCCCAAGCGCAGGCCCAAAACCTTTGTCGCTTCCCTGATGCCCATTAACCGCCGCAACGATGGCGGTATCGCCGGAATCGGGAGGATCAAATTCGATCCGGCCATCGTAAGTCAGCGCGGCATAAAGTGGGATTTTGCGCGCCGCGATCTCGACCACGAGTCGCCCAAGCCAATCGTCGGATACCAGATCGAACAACGCCGAAGCAGTGACTAGGTCCACCGGGCCGTCGAGCGCTGCTTCGAGGTCGCGGTTAAGGTCGAGCGGTATAGGCAGTGCGTTCACCCCGGCAGGCGCGCCTGCAGACGCCCGGGCGAGCAGGCCAAGGTCGTTGTCTACCAGCCGCCAATTCTGCCCCCCCGCCAAGCGGGGCGAGAGCGCGCGCATTGTCGATCCGGTGCCACAGGCGAGATCGGCGATGGTGACCGATGGATGCCCAGCAAGTGATGCGGCGGCAGCCTCGAGGATGGCCGGATTACGCGCCCGCGCGTCGTAGGGCTCACGCAGCGCAAGCCATTCCGCTGCAAATCCGCTCATGCCACCGCCTCAAGCGCGCGGGAAAACAACTTCGCGGAATCCTGCCAGGATGGAAACCGATCCGCCACGGCGCGTGCGCCGGCAGCCAAACGGCGCCGTTCGTCGGGATTTTCAAGCAGCCGCCGCAGCACAAGCGCGAGCGCAGGGACGTCATCCGGTGCGACCAGCATCGCAGCGCCGGCTGGGACTGTTTCAGGAATCGCGCCGGCGGTTGTTCCCACCACCGGCAAGCCCCGCATGATCGCTTCGGTATAGACCATTCCGTAACCTTCGAAGCGTGAGGCAAGAACGAATAGATCGGCGGCGGCGTAAAGTTCGGCAATGCATTCGCCCGACACCGCGCCCAATACCGTAACGCGGTCCCCAAGCCCGCAACGCTGAATATCGGCATCAAGCCGCGTGGCGGTGGACGGATCGCGGCTGCGATCCCCGGCGATCATGAGATGCCATGGCAGATCGGCGAGCCTAGCCAACGCCGCGATCAGGACGTCGTAGCCTTTGCGCGGGACGATCGAGCCGATGGCGAGCAGGCGGACGATGCCGTCGCCGCTGGGGCGCGCTGCCGCAGCCCGGTCGGTGCCCGGCGGCACGATGGCGATGCGATCGGCCGGGACACCATAATCGGCGACTAGGCCGCGCGCGGTGGTCGCACTCGATGCGACAATACGGGCGGCGGCGTTGAGCGCCGCCTGCTCGCTCGCATGCATGGCAGCAGCCTCCGCCAGACTAAGGCCCGTCTCCAGCGCCAGCGGATGATGGACGATCGCGATCAGCGGATGGCGCAAGCGAAGTTGCGCCGCGCCTTCCGGCAGCACGCCGAAAGCCAGCCCATCGATCACGATAGGTTGGCCCTTCGCCACGACCGCAAGACGCGCCAGGGCCGTGGCGCGCGTTTCGGTGCTGGGCCGCGGGAAGCCGTCGCCGAGATCGACGACTTGGACAGTCCAGCCGAGATTTTGAAGCTCCGCGATCATGCGGCGGTCATAGGTATAACCGCCGGTTGGGGTAGCAAGATCGCCCGGCACCGCGAAGGTGACGCTTCTCACCACAATGCCGCCTCGTACCAAGCGCGCGCGACGTGCGATTCCGAGATGGTCACCCGGATCGCGTTGAGCTCACGCCCGTCGCGACCGAGATCGCCGGCGCGCACCGCCTGCGCCAGCCGATCGAAAATATATTTGGTTAGGAACTCGGTGGTGCTGTTGGCGCCCTTGAGTTCGGGCAGATCGTCGAGATTGCGGTAGTTGAGCGGGGCCAGGATCGCTTTCAGCGTCTCATGCGCGCGCCCGATGTCGATCACGACGCCGTTCACGTCGAGCCGCTCGGCCATGAAAGCGGCATCCACCACAAAGGTCGCGCCATGCAGCGCCTGCGCGGGACCGAACAGGGCGCCACGGAGGGAGTGAGCGATCATGATGTGGTCGCGGACTTCGACGGCAAACACGGCCAGCCTCCTAGGTCAGGTATAGTCGATACGTTGGCACAAGACGCCGCTCGAAGCGGCGAGAATTTGCGGCAACCGCGCGGGCAAGTCACGGAAGGCGATTGCAGGCGCAATAAGTATTTCGAGTTCAGGCTCGCCGGTATGTGAGAGCGCGAGTTCAAGCCGTTCGCGGCGCGTCCAATCTTTCCGGTGTGAGGGCGCGACCTTACCGACCTGACTGGAAACCAAACGCAAACGGCGGCTATGGAAGGCGCCGCCGAGCGGCACCGGCACGTCTCCTGCCCCGTACCAGCTCAGCTCCAGCACCATGACCTCGTCGCCCGCGAGATTGAGCGCGGTTGCGAGGCCGGCGGCGCTGGCGCTTGCGTGCACGACCAGATCGCAGTCTTTCGGTGCGGTGTCGGGCGTGGCAAAATTCACTGCAAACGCGCGCGCCAGCCGGGCGCGGGACGGATTGATGTCCACCAGCGTCACGTCGGCGTTGGAAACGAGCCGCTTGATCATGAAAGCCACCAGCGCCCCCACCCCGCCCGCACCCACGATGGCGATGCGGTCGGCCGGTCGCGGCGCCGCGTCCCAGACGGCGTTGAGCGCGGTTTCCATATTCGCGGCCAGTACAGCGCGCGCGGGCGGCACGCCATCGGGTAGCGGCACGACAGCCTCGGCAGGGACATCAAACAGGCTTTGGTGGGGATGCAGCGCAAAGACGGTGCGGCCAATGAGGTTGGCGGGTCCGTCCTCGACCTGGCCGACAACAGAATAGCCGTATTTGATCGGGAACGGGAAGGCGCCGCCCATGAAAGGCGAGCGCATGCGCTCGAATTCGCTCTCGGGAACGCGGCCGGCCAGCACAAGCGCTTCGGTCCCCCGGCTGAGTGCACCATGGAGAGCGCGCACACGTACGTCTCCTGCCGCAAGCTTTGCCAGCTTTTCCTCACGAATCTCCGCGCGTCCCGGCCCAACATACCAAAGCGCTTCGGCACGTGTTCGATCTGGCACTTCACTGATCCCGGTTGTACCCTGCAATCGCTTCAATGCTATATCCTGAACCGACAAAAAAGCAGGAACAACCGCGAAAATGCTCGACCGTTCTGCCACTTTCGCAGTTGCGGCAGAAGAACACACGACGGCACTTACCCGCCGCCGGGCGCTGTTTGCCGTTCTGGTTGCCACCACCATGGCCGCCGTGCTGTGGCTCGCGTCTGTGGCGGTCCCCCCGCGCAGCTTTGGGGCCATCGCGTTTCTTGTTCTTTTCACGGTGACCCTGCCCTGGTCCGTGATCGGTTTCTGGAATGCCGTGATCGGGTTTCTGATCATGCGCCTCTATCGCGATCCGGCCACGGCCGTGAATCCGCTCGCGGCCAGTATCCGCGGTGACGAGCCGGTGACGTCATCCACGGCCATCCTGATGTGCATCCGAAACGAGAACCCGGACCAAGTGGTCCGCAATCTCCAGCCACTGCTGGAGGATCTTGTTAAGGCGCAGGTCGCACAGCTGTTTCATGTCTATCTACTCAGCGACAGCAGCGATCCCGGTATCATCGCGGCAGAGACAACTCACTTCGAGCCATTCATCGCCAGGTGGCGCGGCACCATCCCGGTCACCTATCGGCGCCGCGCGGTGAATACCGCCTTCAAGTCGGGCAATATCCGTGATTTCTGCGACCGATGGGGCAGCAACCACGCATTCGCCCTCACGCTCGATGCGG
>JAXDOO010000313.1:0-2803 GCA_034668865.1 Alphaproteobacteria bacterium | reverse complement strand
TAACGCATCCTTTCGGTCAGCGGTCCAGCTCGTAAGGTCCGGTCGGGTCGCTCAGCGCCTGTAGCCGCAGCGCGGCGGTCTGGCCGAAGCGCAGCAGCATGGACTTGCGCGTTGCCGCGGGCAAGCGGTGCTCAGGCGCCTCGCATTTGATCTCCGCGCCAAAGGCGTCCGCCACGATCAGCCCCGTGTCGGGGGGGGAAATTTCGCACGGCACATCCATGGTGGTGGCGAAGAACAGCCGGTCGCAATGGAGGCGATAGTCCATCCATTTCTGGTCGGCGCGAAAATCCGCCACCGAGGATTTGATTTCCACGATCCAGATTTCGCCGCTGTCATCAACAGCCGCAATGTCGGCGCGCCGGCCCGACGGCAGCGCCAGTTCGCTGACGCAGCAGAAACCGAGCGACAATAAGAGTCGGCCGGTGCCGCGCGCGATGGCAAGCGCGGTTTCAGACTGCCGGCCGTCGATCGGGGGTTGCAGGATTGGCATATGCATGACGCGACCATGCCATGCGGGCGTCAGAAATCAAGGACCGCCGAAATCTTGTCTAAAGCCAATAGCGCCAGGCATAGACCGCGGTCAGCAGGGCACCGAAGCCGATGACCAGCCCGCGCGCCGCTGCTACCGGAAGAATGCGCGCGACATGGGCACCCGCGAGCGCCCCGCCGATGGCACCCACTGCCACCAGCAGCGCCGGTATCCAGGCAATGGTGCCCTGAGTGGCGAAGACGATGGCCGCCACCAGGTTGTTGAGGCTGCCAACGAAATTCTTGGTGACATTCGCCGCGCGATAGTCGCCGCCATTGGCGACGGAGAGCGCCGCGATCAGCAGGACGCCGACGCCGGCGCCGAAATAGCCGCCGTAAATCGACACCGGCACCATCATCCCGATGCCGATTGCATTGGGATGCAGCGTGGTCTTGCTCTTGCCGAAGGAAAATTGGCCGAGCCAGGCGCCGATTGGCTTGGCATAAGCAAATAACAGCGTGCCGAAGCCGAGCAGGAGCGGCACCAGCAGCTCGAACAGGCTTTCCGGGGTCAGCATCAAAAGGATTGCCCCGGCGGTGGCCGCGAGCAGCGACACGGCGATGAGCGCCAGGAAGGCTCGGTCAAACTTGGGCAGCTGCGAGCGGTCGGCCATAGCGGCAAGGAAATTGCCGGGGGTGATCGCCGCGGTGTTGGAGGCCACTGCCATCACGGGCGGAATGCCAGCGGCCAGCATCGCCGGAAACAGCACCAGCGAGGCGCCGCCCACCAGCGCCGATAGCGCTCCTCCGGCCACCCCGGCGGCGAGCAGCATGAGGGAGGTCGCAATGTCCATCAGCAGAAAGCTTGGATGCCGGTCATTGCGCGCCCAAGCACCAGGGCGTGGATGTCGTGCGTGCCCTCGTAGGTGTTGACGGTCTCGAGATTGTTCATCACCCGCATCACGTGGAATTCGTCGGCGATCCCGTTGGCGCCGTGCAGGTCGCGCGCCGCGCGCGCGATCTCGAGCGCCTTGCCGCAATTGTTGCGCTTGAGCAGCGAGATCGCCGGCGGGGCGGCTCTTCCGGCTTCCAGCAACCGGCCCAGCCGCAATGCGCCCTGCAGGCCGAGCGCGATCTCGGTTTGCATGTCGGCCAGTTTTTTCTGCACCAGTTGATTGGCGGCGAGCGGGCGGCCGAACTGCTGGCGGTCGAGCGCATATTGCCGCGCGGCATGCCAGCAGAATTCCGCCGCGCCCATGGCGCCCCAAACAATGCCGAAGCGGGCGCTGTTGAGGCAGGTGAAGGGACCGGCGAGGCCCCTGGCATCCGGCAGCAGATTGTCCTCCGGCACCTTCACATCATCGAGCGTGATCCCGCCGGTGGCGCAGGCGCGCATGGAGAGCTTGCCGGTGATCGTCGGCGTTTCAAAACCTTTTGTGCCGCGCTCGACGATAAAGCCGCGGATCTCGCCGTCGAGTTTGGCCCAGACGATGGCGATGTCGGCGATCGGCGCGTTGGTGATCCAGGTCTTGGCCCCGCTCAGCTGAAATCCATTGGCGACTTTTTTCGCCTTCGTCGTCAGCGAGCCGGGATCGGAGCCGTGGTCGGGTTCGGTAAGGCCGAAGCAGCCGACGATCTCGCCGGTTGCGAGCTTGGGCAGATATTTGCGCCGCTGCGCTTCGCTGCCGAATGTGTGGATCGGCAGCATCACCAGCGAGGACTGTACCGACAGTGCCGAGCGGTAGCCGGAATCCACCCGCTCGATCTCCCGCGCCACCAGGCCATAGGCCACATGACCGAGCCCCGCGCCGCCATAGTTTTCGGGAAGGGTGGGGCCGAGCAGGCCAAGCGCCCCCATCTCGCTCAGGATCGCGCGGTCGAAATTCTCCTCGCGATAGGCCGCGAGCACGCGCGGAAACAGCTTTTCCTTGGCATAGCGGCGCGTGCTGTCGCGCACCTTTCGTTCTTCCTCCGAAAGCTCGCCTTCCAGGTCGAGCGGGTCTTCCCAGGCGAAAGGCGGCTCGCTGCCGGCGGTGGTTTCCTGGCTTGCAACGGGTTTTGGCATCAAGGGCTCTCCCTGGGCCTTTATAATGCGCCCTTCGAGCCGCGCGATAGCGAAAGGCGATGCGAAACGGTCGGCCGTTGCCGCTACGGCGGCGTTCGGCTATTTAGGGCGAAGGCGCCCGTAGCTCAGCTGGATAGAGCGTTGCCCTCCGAAGGCAAAGGTCAGAGGTTCGAATCCCCTCGGGCGCGCCACTTCGGTACAAGACTGGGCTCCAAAACCTGCCGTTTTTGCGCCGGACGCGGCGACGAGAGTGCGCAATTCCTTTTACGG
>JAXDOO010000312.1:0-5501 GCA_034668865.1 Alphaproteobacteria bacterium | reverse complement strand
AGTTCAGGCTCGACCAGCTCTGCATATCGTGAGGCGATGGCGATGTCACTCTTCGCAAGCACCATGTCCATATTGGACAGCAATGTACGGAAGAATGGCCACTCTCGATACATTACCCGTAGCGTGGTGATGCCGTCGTTCGGATGTGTTTGTAGCCATTCCCTCACGGCGGTGCCAAAGCCATACCACCCGGGCAACATCAAGCGACATTGTGCCCAGCCGAAAACCCATGGAATTGCTCTAAGGTCCTCAATCCGTCGTGAGTCCACCCGCGAGGCCGGACGGCTGCCAATATTCAGGTTGGCGATCTCACCAATGACGGTCGAACTCCAGAAATACTGGTCGAAGCCGTCAGTTTCATAAACGAGGTGTCGGTAAGCGCGATAGGCGATGTCGGATAGCTCCTGCATTGCGCTCAAGTACTCTTCGCGAGGCGCAGCTTCCTTTGGGTCTAGAAGAGTTGCTTCCAAAGTGGCGGCAGCAAGAATCTCGATGTTGCGATGGCCAACCTCAGGGTTAGAATATTTGGCTGCGATCACCTCGCCCTGTTCGGTGATGCGAATAGCGCCCTGCACAGCGCCACCTGGTTGCGCAAGGATCGCCTCATAGCTTGGTCCGCCACCGCGCCCGACAGAGCCGCCCCGCCCGTGGAACAGCTGTAGGCGCACGCGGTGTCGTTTGAATACATCAATCAGGGCGATCTCGGCTCGATATAATTCCCAGCCGGAGGTCAGGAATCCGCCATCCTTGTTGCTGTCCGAATATCCCAGCATGACTTCCTGAACGCCATTGCGGCTTTTGAGGAAGGCTTTGTATTGGGGCAGGCTAAGCAGCTCGTCCATGAGGCGCGCGCTGCTGCGCAAATCGTCAATGGTTTCGAACAAAGGAACAATGTTGAGATCAAGGTCACCCGAGTGTGGACGAAGCAAACCAGCTTCTTTTAATAGGATCGCTACTTCCAGCACATCCGAAACAGCGTTCGTTTTCGATATGACGTAGCTGGCTACTGAAGCCTTTCCGAAGCGCGCCTGCGCCTCCTTAACTTCCCGAACAATCGCAAGCTCGCCCGCCGTCTCGTCTGAGTATTGCAGGAACGAAGACGCCAGTGGGCGCGCGGTAGCAAGTTCCGCCAACAGAATTCTGACGCGCTCCACTTCTGGCAAATTGCGATAGCCTGTCCCTGGCAGTGCCATCTCCAACAGATTACTGATCGTGCGTTCGTGCACATCTGAGTTCTGACGGACATCGAGACTGGCGAGATGAAATCCAAATACCTTGACGGCCCGGCGCAGGTGCCGCAATCGGCCGCGAGCTAAAGGCTCCGAACCGTTGGCCACCAGTGAGAAGTGAACGATGTCGAGATCGGCGGCGACCTCGCCCCCATCGGTATACGACGTAGCTGCGTCGACTATCGCGGTTTTATCTTCGTTCTGACCCAAGAAGTGAGCTGTGGCGGCAAGCCGCGCATAAATCGCAGACATTGCGCGACGGTATGGCTCGTCGCGCCTGTGAGGCGAGGGATCTTTGAAGCCGGCAGCCAGCTGCTCTAACTCCTTTGAGACACTTACCAGCCGCGCATCCAGCGGCAGGGCGGCTCCAAGCGCCTGCACCTGGTCCAGGTAGAACTTCATTGCTGTCTGATTTTGAAGCACAAGGGTTTGCCGAAGCACCTTTGCATCAACGAATGGATTGCCGTCTCGGTCACCACCAATCCAACTGCCCATTTTCAAAAATGATGGGAGTTCGCCTTTGTCGGACAAATTCTTGCTGAAAAGCGTGTCCTCGAGATCAGCATAAAAACGCGGCAGTTCATGTAAGAACGTGTACTCGTAGTAGGAAAGCCCGTTCATTACCTCGTCGACAACCCTGAGTTTGCTTCGGCGCAAGATGCTGGTCTGCCACAACGTGAGAATTGCGCGTCGTAAAGCGGTCTCATTTTCGGCCTGCTCAGCTGGCGTGAGCCGGACACGGTCGCGCTCAGCAAGCAGGTCGGATATCTCCATCTCGCGGTCCATCGCGCTTTTGCGCCTCACCTCTGTCGGATGGGCCGTCAAAACGGGGCAGATTAGTGCTTGCGCAAAAAAGCGTTGCAGCTGGGATGAAGATATATTGGCGTCGTTAGCGCGGCGCAGCGCGTGCTCCATCGTGCCCTCGCGTGGAGCAGAAACAGAATGGGAATGTGCTCGGGTTCGGCGAATGTGATGCCGGTCCTCCGCTATGTTCGCGAGGTGAGAAAAATAACTGAAGGCCCGAATTATCTCGATCGTGTGACCGCGTGCTTGCTGATTTAGGATCTCTTCAAGCTCCGAACGGGCAGCCGGATCTTCATCCCGCCGAAAGCGCACCGATTGCTGCCGGACCTGCTCCACGACATTAAATACCGCGTCGCCTTCCTGATCTCTGATCGTGTCCCCCAGGAGTCGACCCAATAGCCTGATGTCTTGCCAGAGCGGCTCGTCCTTGTTGTCGTGAGCTTCTGGGGACTGCTCTAGAACAGAAATGTGGAGCCGGCTCTCCATGTCACACCAGTAAATCGGTTTGTGCGCCGTATTTTGCCACGGTATGCCCAAGACACTGGAGCACGGTATGGCTCACAAGAAAACGCCCGATTTGGAATGTAGCCATGCGTCCAGAGCTCTGGTGACAGTAGAAACGCATGGTTCTACCAACAATTCCATTGAACGCGCTTTGCGTTGTGCGGACGCGCCGGAGGCGACACGATGATGAAGAAATTGGTGTTGCTCGTGTTGATTGCTGTCCCACGTGAAGCAGTGGCAGCGGACGCACAATGCGTCCGCGAACGCGCCGCGATGGTCGAAGTCATTCGGGACTACGCGCGCTCCAACGCCGATGTTTTGGGACCGCAAGGCATAGCGGAGAGCGTCCTGACGGTCGTCGGGCAAACGGAACGCCATCGGTTCATCCCCGCGGGTTCTTGCTCGGTCGCATACGCGGACAGGCCGGTTCAAATCGGCCAGGGCCAGACAATGTCGCAGCCATTCATCGTCGCCCTAATGACCCATCTCGCTGACGTCAAGTTCGGCCATGCGGTCCTGGAAGTTGGCACGGGCTCAGGTTACCAGGCCGCAATACTGGCGCGGCTGGTGCGAAAGGTCTGTACCATTGAGATTGTAGCTGCACTTGGCGAGGCCGCCGCGAAGGTGCTCGCAGAGCTCGGTTATGACAATGTGAGCTCAAAGGTTGCGGACGGTTACCACGGCTGGCCGGAGTGCGGCCCGTTCGATGCAATTGTCGTGACAGCCGCCCTCGGGCACATACCGCCGCCGCTGATCGAGCAGCTCAAAGTGGGTGGCCGGCTCGTTATGCCGGTGGGATCCGCGTCCGCACAGCAGCTCACCGTCGTCGAAAAGATCGCGCCGGGTGAGACGAAGACGCGCTCCGTCATCGTCGTACGTTTTGTGCCCTTTACCCGGTCGCAGAATTGAATGCCGACAACTCGGGAGAACCGTCGGCCCGAATGGTTGGCGAAGAGGGAGCCCGCCCCTTGATCTTCGTTTAGCGTCGGTCAGCTTCGGAGAAGAACCAAAAAAAATCTTGATTGCAATGGGTTAGCGCGCGGGGGGCGAGCCTCACGAAACATTTCGTGCCGCCCTGGCGATAAACAAAGGTGACGATTTCTAAAAATTGATTAAAACCCGCTCGGGCGGTTGGGTATCGTGTAACGCGCTAGGGGGAACTCCGTGTACGTCCGAATCCCCTACCGCTTGTGCAGTAGAAAGGACAGACCGATGACTCATCATGTGCTGTTGTCCATGACAAATCCGCGAGGCTGGAAACGCTGGAAAACCCAACCGTCTCCAGGTGTCATAAAACGGAACTGGGTGGCTACCGGCCGTATCGATTTCGCGACTCGCCTTGATGGCGAGGCCCCAGATGCCGATCACCCCAGTGAATTCAAGTTGCTCGTGGAAGAGCGTCGTGTTGTAGAGAGCGTCACCGGTCTGGAGAATCTCGAGATACAATGGAGGCTTGCCACGCTGAAGGAAGCGAAGGCAGTGATCTCGCAGTATCACAGATATCTGTCGGAAAACTCGCTAATCAAATCTGTAATTGAAGAATCGTCATTCTTCTTACCTCCGCCTAAGAAAATTCAAATGGTGCAGGACAATCCCGCAGCCTAGTTTCGGTTGCTGACCTAAACATCGGTGTTGGATTGATACCCAGCGTTCGGTCCCGCGCGGCGCGCCCGCCGCGCGAAGGGTCGGGTTTGGCCGGGGCAGACGAGCTTCAATGCCTTGTCTTCCCCGTCTTCCCAGTCGCGCATCAGCACGATCTCATCGAGGCAGAGTTGCAGCTTCGCGGAGCAGGGGAACCTTTCCGGCGCCGCGCTATCCAATGCGGCAAGGCTTGCGGCCGGGAGCCGCAATACGGAAAGAGCGCGGAGAAGGACGATGGCTGAAGACACAACCAAACCCACCGGCCCTGACTTTGCGCAGGGGGTCGAGCTCGGCGTGCTTTCCGACGGCGGGATGCTGGCCGGCCATGTCGGCGAAGAGGAGGTTGTGTTGGTGCGCCAGGGCACGGGGATCTTTGCCGTGGGCGCGCACTGCACGCATTATCACGGGCCGCTCGCCGATGGCATCGTGACCGGCAACCTCATCCGCTGTCCGTGGCATCACGCCTGCTTCGACTTTCGCACCGGCGAGGCCGTGCGGGCTCCGGCCTTGAGTCCGCTTGACTGCTGGTCGGTGGAAGAGCGCGGCGGCAAGATCTTCGTGCGAGAAAAGAAAGAGCAGCCGAAAGTCCGCGAACGCCGCCCGGGCGCGGCGCCGGAAAAGATCGTGATCATTGGAGGCGGAGCGGCAGGTTTCGCTGCCGCCGAGATGCTCCGCCGTGAGCAATATGCCGGCAGCCTTGTCATGCTGAGCGATGACGACGCCGCGCCGGTGGATCGGCCGAATCTGTCCAAAGATTATCTCGCCGGCGGCGCGCCGGAGGACTGGGTGCCGCTGCGTCCGGAGAGTTTTTACGCCGACAATGGCATCGATCTGCGGCTCAACGCGCAGGCCACCGGCATCGACCCGCGCTCCCGCGAAGTCGCGCTTGCCGACGGCAGCAGGATTGGCTTCGACCGCTTGCTGCTGGCGACTGGCGCCGAGCCGGTGAGATTGCCGATTCCAGGCGCTGACGCCGCGCATGTTTACACCCTCCGCACGCTGGCCGATTGCCGCGCGATCATCGCGCGGGCGAAGGAAGCGCGCCGGGCGGTTGTGATCGGGGCGAGCTTCATCGGGCTCGAAGTCGCCGCCGCCTTACGCAACCGGGACATCGAGGTTCATGTGGTGGCACCTGAGGCGCGGCCCATGGAGCGCATTCTCGGCCCGCAGATGGGAGATTTTATCCGCTCGCTGCTCGAGAAGCATGACGTCATCTTCCATCTCGGCGAAACCGCGGCTGCGGTCGAAAGCGACAAGGTCCGGCTCAAGAGCGGAGGCATATTGCAGGCCGATATGGTCGTTGTCGGCGTCGGGGTGCGGCCA
>JAXDOO010000311.1:0-4493 GCA_034668865.1 Alphaproteobacteria bacterium | reverse complement strand
TCGAGCTCGCACACCGATCCGAACTCCCTGCAGAAGGACGTCGTCGAGTATAACCCCACGAAATTTCATTTCTTCGGCGGTGTTTCGCGCGGTGGCTCGATAGTGACTATCCGCAAGGAAAAGCTGGCTGACCTTACCGACAAGTCCAAGCCGCCCGTTGTTGTCGGCGTAATAGATGGCAATCGCAGCTGGGAACAGATGATCAATTTCGGCGCGGAATGGTTGAACTGGAATGTTCGCTTCGTCGTCGGCTATCCCGGAACGAGCTTCATGGTGCTGGCGATCCGCCGCGGCGAAACCGACATGATGGGCACGTCCAATTGGCAGCTGCTGAAGGAGATGTATGACACTGGCGGCTTCGTTGGTGTCGCGCAGCTCGGCGGCGGCAACGCGGACGACGAGCAGATCGAGAAGCGCGCGGAGTTCCAGAGCGTCCCGACCTTCAACACGCTCGTCGAAGGCAAAGTTTCTGGTCTCGATAAACGTGTGTTCGAGTTCTGGACCGCGCTTAACGATATCGACAAATGGTATTCATTGCCGCCCAACACTCCGCCGCAAATCGTTAAGGCCTATCGCGACGCTTGGGCGAAGATTGTGAAGGATCCGGAATTCATCCGGCTCGGCAAGCTGCAGTTCAGCGCAGACTTCGCGCCGGTGCCGGGCGAGAAGCAGCAGCAGATGGTGAACATCACGGCCTATCCTGATCCGGAAATCACACAGTACATGGAGAAGCTGAAGGCCAAATATGGCCTGCCGGCCCAGCCGCTGAGTGACGAGGAAGTCGCGGAAATGGCGAAAGCCAAGGGCTTGGATAAAGCCGATGTGCCGTCGGTGAAAGCCAAGCTCATGGCGGTCAGCGCGGGGGGCCGTGACATCGAGTTCACCGCTGGCGGCGCCAGCAAGAAGCTGGACGTGAGCAGCAGCCGCACCAGTGTCAGCATCGCCGGCAAGAAAACGACGCGCGATCAGCTCAAGGCCGGCATGGAATGCGAAATCGAGGCGATGAGCGAGGCCAAGGAGGCGAGCGGACTCGCCTGCAACTGAGCCGCTTCAGGGTCGCTGGGGAGGCTGGCGCCCGCAAAAACGGGCGTCAGCTTTTAGGGGGATCAATTGTGGCGGGGCAAAGCCCCTGAATTATCGAGGAGGAAAGTAAGAATGGACCATATTCAGTTTCCCTATCGCTCATCGAGCCATTTGACTCTGATGCATGTGATCAATGAAACGGGCGCTTGGGAACGGAATGGTCTCAAGGTCGATTTCGACAAGATCATCAGCCGCGGCGATGCCCACGACCTCGTCCCCAAGGGCGAAGTCGAGTTCGTCTCCGGCAACCACGTCTCCACCTATGCCGCGCGGGCGAAGGGCGATACCTGGCAATATCTCGGCCAGACGGTAAGCAAGAATAAGCTCTTCCTGATCACCAGGCAGGACTCCGGCATCAACAAGCTGGAAGACGTGCGCAAGCGCAAATTCGGCAACCGCGGCCGTCATCCCGGCCTCAACACTTGGCTCTATCTCAAGCAGGCCGGCCTCGATCCGGATAAGGACGAGGTCGAACTGGTGACGGAGAAGCGCGAGGAAGATGAGGCCGGCGCCAAGAAGGTGAAGGGCAAGAGCCTCCTCAGCATGGTCGCGGACAGCGACGTCGACGCCGCCTTCGTCAACCAGCCGCGCACCGAGCAGGCGCGCCGCATGGGCCTGAAGGTGATCGACATCCCGGTCCAGGACATGATCTTCTTCATGACCATTTCGTCATCGGCAAAGATGGTGACCGAACGTCCGGACGTCGTGAAACGCGTGCTCAAGTCGGTGCTGGAAGGCATCGCCTACTTCAAGCAGAACCGCGACGAGACGATCAAGATCCTGATGAACAAGCACAAGAAGGAAGGCGATCTCGATCTCGACATGGCGACAAAGGTCTATGACGACCTTTCCTCGCGCCTGGAGCCCAAGCTCTATCCAGGCCTGGCGGCGGTGTACAACGTCTATCAGGAAGCGCTGAAGCAGGACGAGAAGAACGGCGACGCCGCGAAAATCCATCCGCTGGCGCTGTGGAACGTGAATTTCCTGCGCGAGATCGATGACAGCGGGTTCATCAATAATCTCTACAAGAAGAATCCGCAGATGCTGAGCGGCTACGGAGGGTAGCGGGACCGGCATAAGCTGCCCGTCCAAGAGGCGCAAACGGCCAGATAGGTTGGAGGCCTGCGATGCTGACATCGACCGTCATCCGCGAGGCCGCCGCTGCGGCGGCCTTTGCGGGTCTTTTGTTGGCGTATCCCGCCGCGGCACAGGAAGTTTCCTTCGCCGGCAAGAAGATCGACATGTATATCGGCTCGTCGCCGGGCGGCGGCACAGACCTGTCGTCCCGGCTGATTGGCGATTACGTCACCAAATATCTTCCGGGCAAGCCGACCATCGTCTATCGCAACATCCCCGGCGGGCAGGGCGTCAAGGCGCTGAATTATTTCGCCAAGGACGTGAAGCCGGACGGCACGGGCTTTGCCGGCGGCAGCCAGGGGCATTTCGATCCCGCCGGCGGACGGCAGTCGGCGATCGAATATGATCCGCTTGCCTTCAAATATATCGGCGGCGTCAATCGCGGCGGCACCGTCTTTGTCTTCCGCAACGAGGCGATCGAGCGGCTGAGCAATCCTTCCGCAAAGCCGGTTGTCGTGCCGGCTGTCGCGGGCGCGAGCACCGGCCCGCAGATGGCGCTGTGGGGCAAGGAGCATCTCGGCTGGAACGTCAAATTCGTGATCGGCTATAGCGGCACGCCGGCCATGATCCTTGCGGCGATGAATGGCGAGGCGGATTGCATGGCCTCGTCCAGCACCTCTCAGCTCAAGCCGCTGCTCGACAATTCCAACTTCGCAGTCTTCACGCAGCTTGGCGATCTCAACGAGAGCGGCAAATTCGTGCCGCGCACGGCGTTCCCCAATGTCAAAGTCTTCGCCGACATGATCATGCCGAAGCTGTCGCAGAATGATGCGGAGATTTTGCTGGCCTGGCTGCAGACGCAGTATATCGACAAATGGTTTGCGCTGCCGCCGAATACGCCGGAGCCTGTCGTGAATACCTATAAGAACG
Source organism: Alphaproteobacteria bacterium (assembly GCA_034668865.1). Taxonomy (GTDB): domain Bacteria; phylum Pseudomonadota; class Alphaproteobacteria; order Rhizobiales; family Xanthobacteraceae; genus CANKHA01. The sequence continues at coordinate 1,403 of JAXDOO010000311.1, read as the reverse complement.
CCTTCGATAAGGCGGCGAAGGATCCGGAATTCGTCAAGGCGGCGGCGCTGCAGTTCGGCGAGGATTTCGGCACCACCAACGCACCGAACATGACCGCGCTTGTGAACGGCATGGTCAAGAATGCCCAGCGCGTTGACAAACACATGAAGGCGATGCGCGTCAAACACGGCTTGCCGGAAGACTAGTGCCCCGCTTCCGAAGTTCGTGATACATTGCGGCAGTCTCCGACACGAACTTCGGAAGCAAAGGGGCACTAGCGGCTTTATGATTCTAGTGCCGCTTTCGATTTGAAGTTCCTAACTTGACCTTGCCGCGGGTGGTGTAGGAACTTCAAATCGACGGCACTAGAATTCATCGTTGGAGGAAAGGAAATGGGAATCGAGATCATCAACCCGAAAGAAGTCGCCTTCACCAACAAGAAGCGCACGGTGCTGATGAGTACGCGCAAGCTGCATAGTTGGCTGATTTATTATGAGCCCGGCCGGCGAGACGAGATGCATTGCCACAACGGCGATCAGACCTTTCACATGATCGCGGGTGAATGCACCATGTCGTTTCCCGACGGCGGCAAGGTGGTAATGACCCCGGGCATGTCGGCGCTGATCACCGGTGGCTCATTTTATCAGCTCGACAACAGCGGCGACGGTCCCATGGTGATGATGGGCACCCGCTCCGGCCACAAGGATGCCAACCAGCACATCCTTTACTCCACCCGTGAAAACAAGCGCGCCAAGAAGAATGCGGAGCACGCCGCCGCCCACGGCCAGGCAGTGGAATAAAACAGCGAAGCAGTCGGCCTGCAGGATTCGATACGGCGGACCGATCGGCCGCCGTATGCGACTAACAACGCACTTTTGGCCCCTCGGGCAATCCGATAACATTTGCCGGAGCGCTGATAACTCATTGAAAGGCTTGAGTATGCGGACACAATTGGTTGCCGTGGCGGCGCTTTTGACGCTCGCCGCGAGCCCCGCCGCCGGTCAGGGCAAACCGGTCAAGATCGGCTTCATCAGCACTTTCAGCGGCCCGACCGCCGTGATCGGCAATGACATGCGCAACTCGTTTGAGCTCGCGCTCGATCATCTCGGCCGCAAGATCGGCGGCCAGCCGGTGGAGGTGATCTATGAGGACGATCAGCAGAAGCCGGAAGTCGGCGTGCAGAAGACACGAAAACTGATTGAATCAGACAAGGTCGATTTCCTTGTCGGCTATATCTGGTCGAACGTGCTGCTGGCTTCGCTCAAGCCGGCGGTCGATTCGCAGACCTTCCTGATTACCGCCAACGCCGGCCCGCACCAGATCGCCGGCGAGCAATGCTCGCCCTATGTGTTCTCGACCTCCTGGCAGAATGACCAGACCCCGCAGGCGATGGGCCACTATATGAACCAGAAGGGCGTGAAATC
>JAXDOO010000310.1:0-4081 GCA_034668865.1 Alphaproteobacteria bacterium | reverse complement strand
CATCTCCAAATCAGGCCACTGCCATTTCAAACTAGGCCAATAAGGGTCGAAACAGGCCAGCACCCCACCCCAAAAGAACATATTGCGAACGGAGAACAAATGGTGTACATTGTCCCTTCATTCCAGGCTGGCGGGGCGGGGAACCCGCGTTGTCGGCCCGGCGAATACCGGCCATAAGGAGCGGAAAATGAGTCCAGCAGCCCTGCGCGTCGTCGAAGGAAAATCCATGGACAAAAACAAGGCCCTTGATGCCGCGCTCTCGCAAATCGAGCGCGCATTCGGCAAGGGGTCGATCATGCGGCTCGGCAAGAGCAAGCTTTCGATCGAGGTGGACACCGTCTCCACCGGCTCGCTCGGGCTCGATATTGCGCTTGGCATCGGCGGGCTGCCGCGCGGACGCGTGGTGGAGATCTACGGGCCGGAATCCTCCGGCAAGACCACGCTGGCGACCCATTGCATCGCCGAGGCGCAGAAGAAGGGCGGCACCTGCGCCTTCATTGACGCCGAACACGCCTTCGATCCCGCTTATGCCCGCAAGCTCGGCGTCAATATCGACGAGCTGTTGATCTCGCAGCCCGATACCGGCGAGCAAGCGCTGGAAATCTGCGACACGCTCGTGCGCTCCGGCTCGATCGACGTGCTGGTGGTCGATTCGGTCGCGGCACTGGTGCCGCGCGCCGAGCTGGAAGGCGAAATGGGTGACAGCCTGCCGGGCCTGCATGCGCGGCTGATGAGCCAGGCGCTGCGCAAGCTTACCGCCTCGATCTCGCGTTCCCAAACCATGGTGATCTTCATCAACCAAATCCGCATGAAGATCGGCGTCATGTATGGCTCGCCGGAAACCACCACCGGCGGCAATGCCCTCAAATTCTACGCCTCGGTGCGTCTTGATATCCGGCGCATCGGCGGCATCAAGGACCGCGATGAGGTGGTCGGCAACCAGACCCGGGTCAAAGTGGTGAAAAACAAGCTCGCACCGCCGTTCAAGCAGGTGGAATTCGACATCATGTATGGCGAGGGCATCTCCAAAATGGGCGAGCTGGTCGACCTCGGCGTCAAGGCCGGGGTGGTGGAGAAGTCCGGCGCCTGGTTTTCCTACGACAGCCAGCGGATCGGCCAGGGCCGCGAGAACGCCAAGACCTTCCTGCGGGCGAATCCCGAGATGGCCGCCAAGATCGAAGCAGCGGTGCGGCAGAATTCCGGCGTCATTGCCGAGAAAATTCTCGCCGGCGATCCCGAGAAGGACGATGACGAGGCGGAAGAAGCATGAGCCTTCACGTAAGCGTTGCGTAACAGTGGTGTCCTGCGTGCTGCCAAGACCCCGGGGGCTCTCTCCCCGGGGTTTTCCTTTTCATCGCTCCCGCTCGCACGCTTTGCATTCCTCCCTTTCCGGGGAGGGATAAAAGCCGCTTTCCATGGACTCAGGGACACCCCGCCGCTACAAACGCCGCTGGAAAACTCAATCCGGACCGGCGCTTAAGCGATGAAGCCGCCGGTTTGCGCGGGATGACATGAGCGGCGTCAACGAAATCCGATCGGGCTTTATCGATTATTTTGCCAAGGCCGGCCACGAGGTTGTTGCCTCCTCTCCGCTCGTGCCGCGCAACGACCCGACGCTGATGTTCACCAATGCGGGCATGGTGCAATTCAAGAATGTCTTCACCGGGGTCGAAAAGCGTCCCTATAGCCGCGCCGTGACCTCGCAGAAATGCGTGCGCGCCGGCGGCAAGCACAACGACCTGGACAATGTCGGCTATACCGCGCGGCATCACACGTTTTTCGAGATGCTCGGCAACTTCTCCTTCGGCGATTATTTCAAGGATCGCGCGATCGAGCTGGCCTGGAATCTCATCACCAAGGAATTCGGCCTGCCGAAGGACAGGCTGACGGCGACCGTCTATATCGACGACGACGAAGCCTTTAATCTGTGGAAAAAAATCGCCGGACTTCCCGACTCCAGGATCATCCGCATCGCCGGCTCCGACAATTTCTGGGCCATGGGCGACACCGGCCCTTGCGGTCCCTGTTCGGAGATTTTCTACGACCACGGCGACAAAATCCCGGGCGGGCCGCCCGGCTCACCGGATTCCGAAGGCGACCGCTTCATCGAGATCTGGAATCTCGTCTTCATGCAATATGAGCAGACAGCGGATGGCCGGCGCGTGAACCTGCCGCGCCCGTCGATCGACACCGGCATGGGGCTGGAACGCATCGCCGCCGTGCTGCAAGGCACCTACGACAATTATGCCATCGATCTGTTCCGCGCGATCATCAGCGAGATCGCCGCGCTGACCAAGGTCTCCTCCGAGGGGCCGCAAAAAGCGTCCCACCGCGTCATTGCCGATCACCTGCGCGCCTCCTCCTTCCTGATTGCCGACGGCGTGCTGCCTTCCAATGAGGGCCGCGGCTATGTGCTCCGCCGCATCATGCGCCGCGCCATGCGGCATGCTGAGCTGCTGGGCGCGCGTGAGCCGCTGATGTGGAAGCTGGTTCCTTCGCTCACTCAGCAGATGGGCCAGGCTTTTCCCGAACTGATCCGTGCGCAGGCGCTGATCAGCGAGACGCTGAAACTGGAAGAAACCCGTTTCCGCAGGACACTGGAGCGCGGGCTCGCTATCCTCGACGAGGCCAGCAAGCCGCTCAAGAAGGGCGACATGTTCGACGGCGAGACCGCCTTCACGCTCTACGATACTTACGGCTTTCCGCTCGATCTGACACAGGATGCGCTGCGCAATCGCGGCATCGGCGTCGATCTCGCCTCTTTCACCGATGCGATGGACCGCCAGCGCCAAAAGGCGCGGGCTTCCTGGTCGGGCTCCGGCGATGCCGCGCAAGAAGCGGTGTGGTTTGGCGTGCGCGAGCGCGTCGGCGCGACCGAATTCCTCGGCTACGAAACCGAGCAAGCCGAAGGCGTCGTCGCCGCCCTGGTGCGCGACGGCAAGGAAGTCGCCGAGCTGAAGAAGGGCGAGACCGGCGCGGTGGTGCTGAACCAGACGCCGTTCTACGGAGAGTCCGGCGGCCAGGTCGGCGATACCGGGAGCATGAGCGCCGAGGGCGTCCGTTTCCGCGTCACAGATACCCAGAAGAAAGCCGGCGGCGACCTCTTCGTGCATCTCGGCACCATCGAAGAAGGCAGCGTGAAGCCCGGTGCCGCGCTGGCGCTGGGAGTCGATCACGCCCGCCGCAGCACAATCCGCTCCAATCATTCCGCCACCCACCTGTTGCATGAGGCGCTGCGCCAGGTGCTGGGCGATCACGTCGCACAAAAGGGCTCGCTGGTCGCGCCCGACCGGCTGCGCTTCGACTTCGCCCACCCCAAGCCGGTGAGCGCGGAAGAGATCGTGCGCGTCGAGGACATCGCCAACGATATCGTGCTGCAGAACGCACCGGTGATCACCCGCCTGATGGCGGTGGATGAGGCCATCGCCTCGGGCGCGCGCGCGCTGTTCGGCGAGAAATACGGCGACGAGGTGCGCGTGGTCGCCATGGGCGAAGCCGGCAATGCCATGGGCTGGTCGGTCGAGCTCTGCGGCGGCACGCATGTACGGCGTACCGGCGACATCGGCCTCATCACCGTGATCGGCGAAAGCGCGGTCGGCGCCGGCGTGCGCCGCCTCGAGGCGCTGACCGGCCGCGCGGCGCGCAAGAGCGCCAATGCCGTGATCCAGGTCGCGAAATCAGCGGCCGCTGAATTGCGCGCGCCGCTGGAAGAAATGCCGCAGCGGCTCGCGGGGCTGCTCGATGAGCTCAAGCGTCTGGAGCGTGAACTCGCTGAAACCAAGAAGAAGCTTGCCATGGGCGCGGGCCCCGGCGCCGCCGCGGCAGATGGTCTGCGCACAGTCGGTGACATCAAGCTGCTCGCACGCGCGGTCAGCGGAATCGAGATCAAGGACCTCAAGAGCTTGGTAGACGAGGGCAAAAAGCAGGTCGGCTCCGGCATTGTTGCCATCGTCGGCGTCACCGGAGACGGCAAAGCCGGCATCGTGGTCGGCGTCACGCCCGATCTCACCGCGCGCTACAGCGCCGTCGATCTGGTGCGCAAAGGGGCCGAAGCGCTCGGCGGCAAGGGCGGCGGCGGACG
>JAXDOO010000309.1:0-10247 GCA_034668865.1 Alphaproteobacteria bacterium | reverse complement strand
ACCCGGCCTTCGTTTCGGACAAGGCGGTGGCCAGCAAAGACATCAGCCACATCCTGCTCACCCATGGCCACTCGGACCATGTGGGCGATACGCTGGAGATCGCCCAAAGCACCGGCGCGACGGTGACGGCGAATTTCGATCTGGGCATGTGGCTGGTCGGCAAGGGGCTGCAGAATCTCAATCCGATGAATACCGGGGGCACGACAAAGCTGGGCGACTTCACCGTGACGCTGGTGCGGGCTGACCATTCATCCGGTGACATAGCGGACGGAATGCCGATTTATCTCGGCAACCCCTGCGGCGTGATCGTGAAGGCCGCGGGCGAGCCAACCGTCTACCACATGGGCGACACCGACGTGTTCGGTGATATGGCGCTGATCGACGAGCTGCATCAGCCGAAAGTGGCGATGATGCCGATCGGCGACCGCTTCACCATGGGAGCAAAGAGCGCGGCTTTCGCAGTCAAGCGCTTCTTCAAGCTCGACGTCGTTGTCCCATGCCACTATGGCTCCTTCGACATCATCGACCAGAGCGCCGACAAATTCTTGGCCGAGATGAAGGGCGCCGCCACCAAGGTGATCGTACCGGAGAAGGGCAAGGCCTTTTCGGTCTAAAGGCGGATTATCTCCGCACCAGAAGCAATCCATCCGAATAAGCGATTTGTTGGTTTTGTGCGCACGGTGTAGAGGGCTGCACGCCGGCCGCCAACACCGCGGCTTGGATGTGCGGAGGCTTTGAGGACCCAGCATGACGGGTGCATCTGGCAAGCGGGAGGACGCCGCCTTCTACTCGTGGGCCGGCCTGATTGAAGGCACGCGGCTCGCGCTGCCGGTTATGCCGGGCATGGTGATGTTCGGCGTGGCCTTCGGCGCGCTCGCGGCGCAAAAGGGCTTGAGCTTGCTGGAAGCGACGTTGATGAGCGCTTTGGTTTACGCCGGCGCCTCGCAATTCGTCGCGCTCGAGATGTGGCCCGAGATTGCCACGCTCGGCGGCATCGTGGTGCTCGGCTTGGTCACCGCCACCGTCAATATGCGCTTCATATTGATGACGGCAGCGCTGCGGCCCTGGTTCGGCACTTTACCTTCTTGGCAGAGTTATCCGGCGTTGTTCACGGTTACGGATCCGGGCTGGCTGATCGCGATGAATTTTCACGCGCAGGGCGGGCGCGACGCCTCCATCCTGGTGGGCGGCGGCCTTGCTTTCTGGCTGCTGTGGATCGGCTCGGTGGTGCCGGGTTATCTGCTTGGCGCGCTGGTGAGCGATCAGAAAACCTTCGGCCTCGATGTGATCATGCCGGCTTTCTTCGTGGTGATGCTGGTGCCGTTGTGGCGCGGCGCGCCATTCCTTGGGCCGTCGCCGGCGGCGTGGCCTTGCTCGTCGCGGCACTCATTCCCGGCTGGTGGTTCATCATAGCGGGCTCGGTGGCGGGCGGCATCGCCGGAGGATTCGTCGATGAGCGTTGAACCGATGGCCCTGCTGGCGATCGTCACCATGGCGGCAATGAATTATCTGATGCGTGCGGCCGGATTTTGGGTGATGGCGCATGTGCCGCTGACGACGCGCACCCAGCGGATGCTGGAAGCGCTGCCGGGCTCGATCGTGGCGGCGACGGTCCTGCCGATCGTCGCCCGTAGCGGGCCAGCCGCAGCAATCGCGGTCGCGGCAGCGGCAGGCGTGATGATTTGGCGCGGCAATAGTTTCCTCGCGGTGGCGGTCGGCGTGGCGGCGGCGGCGCTGCTGCGCGCGCTGGGAGCGGCTTCTTAGTTAGCGCCAGAACGGCTTGACGCGCGTAAATACCCGATAGGCGCGCTCGGCCTCCGCCATCGCGGATTGCATGCGGGCCTCTTCGTGTCCGGACAGTCGGCCCGCGGCGAAGGCCTTTTTCGCGCGCACCTTGCGCTGGCTGCCGTCGCCATTCTTCTCCTGCGCCAGTCCCGCGCTGAGCTCCTCGTGCACGCCGATATCGTTCAATTCGCCAAGCGCGTCCTGCAGCTTTTCCAGCGCGGCGATAAAGTCCACGCGCCGCTTTGCCGATTTTTTCCCCGGAAAAGCGTCGGCGAAGAATTCCGAGGCGTAACGCACCTTCTTGGCCTGGATGCGCATTTTGTGACGGCCTTCCGGACTGATCGCTGTCAGGTAGTCTCCCCGTTTGAGGATTTTCTTGCGACGGCGTTGCAGCTCGTCGGCTGCAGTTTTGGCGATGATCTGCTGGCGGTGAACATGCGCAAGCTCATTGTCATTACGAGTCCAGTCGCCGATCTCGATCCAAGACGCCACCGCAAGCATCAGCTGGCGGAAGCGAAAGGAATTGATGGAGGAATGCACGCGGGCATAGGCCGCGTTGCGCCGCTGCCGCAAATCCTTGAGCAGGCTGGTAAGCCCCGGCTTGTCGCGACGTCCGTCCGCCAATGGTTTCACTACGCGGCCGATGAAAACATCGAGCTCGCGCGCAGACCCGAGCTCGCCGCTAAGCCAGCGAAGCTCGGCTTTCAACTCGTAAGTTTGGGAATCGACCAACATGGGTGAGAACAGCGACAAGGCTGCGCGCAGACGGCGCACCGCTACCCGCGTCTGATGCAAGCCATCCGGTTTGCCGATGCGGATCAGCGGAAGGTTGGCAATGATCTGATGCAGACAAGCGCGCGCCACGGCTTGCAACGCACTTTGTGAGCTCGATTCCGGCGTCAGCGGCACTGGCAAGGCCTTCATGGGCAACTGTTTGCCTTCGATCAGCTGATAGCCACGCTCCGCTTTGGTGCGCACGGAAAGCTGTACGGGCAGATCTTGCGCCAGGGACTGCGCCAATGCGAACATGTCGGCGGTGGTGCCGCGCTTTAGCTCCAACTCCATTTCGCACAGCGCCGAGGATTTGCGCCCGGCCGCGACCTTCCCCTGGTCGACTGAGAGCTCTATTTCGCACTGGGGGTTGCGGAGCGGATAGGTGGTACGGCGCACGGCCGTTTCGAACACCGGCTTCAGGCGGCGCGCCAGTTTTTTGGTCAGTAGGCGCTTCAACCCGGTTTCGCGCGCGGCTTTCAGATCCGGTTGGATGCCGCGGATCGGTTGCTCCCACTCATTGCGCGCGAGCAAGGCTGCGCGCTCACCCTCCTGCTTGACGGTCTGCATCCGGCGCCGGTTTTCACGTCTCACCCGTAGCGTGAAACCGGATTTTCGCAATTTGAAATTAGCGGTGTCGAAATAGACCGAGACAATTTTCTTGGTCCGCGGGCGCGCAGGCGCCGTCTTGAGCAAGGCATTGCGGCCGACATGCTCAATGCTCTTGGCCGGAAGCTCAAGCTTCAATTCTGTTTCGCGCGGGGCAGACATGGAAGGGTACACGGTTTGAAACGCGCCACTATTCCTTATCCTGGAAATGGATTCCAGCGGCCTTTAGGCGAGAAGGGGAATTATGACAATTGTGACGGCGTGGTAGGAGATTGTGACAGCCAACTGGCGGCAAACAGGATTATGACACCACTGCTACGAGAGTTTGTGACAGCGGTCGCGTTAATTTGTTGGATTCTGGCTTATCGCGTGCGCTGCGCGCGCAGGCCGCGGATCAATTCCTCCGTGAAGGGAATGACATTGAACAGGACAGCCGCGGCGATCGCCGTGAGCGTGTAACTCAGCGGCAGCGGCTGTTGCTTCAAGGCGAGCGTGAAACGCGCGCTCTCGTTGCCGAGGCCGAACAGCGCCAGAAACTGATCCCAGTGGAGCAGGACAATAAACCCCAGCCCCATCAGCGGCAGCACTTCCAGAAAGCTGTGCACCAGCTGTTCGACCGGCAGGACCTCGCGCGTGTTCACGGCATAGCGCAGGTCGAGCCAGGTGGTCAGCTCATGTAGCGCGAAGGCGGCGAGCATCACCGCCATTACCAGCGCATTGATCTCGAAGAACAGCGCCAACACCACCGGCACGCCCATCTCGGCGAGGCCGAGCAGATGGAAGAAAGATTCCTTAGGCCCGGCCGTCACTTCGATTCGTGAAGCGCGGTGGCAAAACCAGTCGGCAAGACCCGCTGCCAGCCATAGCGGCAGCACGAAATACATGAGAATAGACTGCGCAATCTCGGCCATGAATTGGTCGCCTTGTGCTCATTAAATCGCGTTCTCCCCCCGTAGTTCCGAGGTTTGAATGCCGCAGCTCACGCTCTATCACGCCGCGCCCGCTCGCTCTTCCATCGCGCTCTGGATGCTGGAGGAGATCGGCGAGCCTTATGACGTCAAGCTGCTGAACTTGGCCAAAGGCGATCAGCAAAAACCCGAATACCTCGCAATCAATCCCATGGGCAAGGTGCCGGCGGTGAAGCATGGCGATGCCGTCATCACAGAGTCGGCTGCGATCTGCACCTATCTGGCGGATGCTTTCCCGCGTGCGGGGCTGAGCGTGCCGGTCGAAGATCCGCGCCGTGGCGTTTACCTGAAATGGCTGTTTTTCGGTCCGGGCGTTCTGGAGCCGGCGATGACCGACCGCGCTTTCCCGCGCAAGGAGGAGCCACGCCCCAGCATGCTCGGTTACGGCGATTTCGAGCGGGTGATGAATGTCTTGTGCAAGGCGGTGACGCCGGCGCCCTTCCTGATGGGTGAACAATTCACCGCTGCGGATGTGGTCATTGGCGCCAATCTCCGCTGGGGGATGATGTTCAAGTTAATTCCGGAGCGGAAGGAACTGATGGATTATGTCGCGCGCTTTAAGGACCGGCCCGCGCTGAAACGTGCCGAGGCGAAAGACGCCGATTTCAGAGCGCAAAGCGGCGGATGAGCCGCTGCCCATCCGCCGTCCGCATCCTAAGACTCACGAACTTGGGAAGACAAAGTGCGCGCTAGGGCTCCTTGTCCTTGCTGTAAAACGGAAACAATGACGCCGGAAAATCGGCGCCGTAGCGCCGGCCCTTAGGCGGTTTCTGCCGCAACTCGATCGGCGGCAGGTGCGTGACGTCGACGACCTTGCGGTAGACGTGCCAGGTGGCATGGCCGAGCACCGGGATCACCACCGCCAGGCCGACGAAGAAGGGAAGCGAACCGAGCAGCAGCAGCCCGGTGACGATCAACGCCCAGACCACCATGGTGATCGGATTGTGCGCAATCGCCCGCAGCGAGGTCGTGATCGCCACCGCGGCGCCGACGTCGCGATCGAGCAGCAGCGGGAACGAGACCACGCTGAGCACGAAACTGACCAGAGCAAAGACAAAGCCGACCGCGTTGCCGAGCAATATCAGCTGCCAGCCTTCCGGCGTAGTGAGCACGCTGCTGATGAATTGCGGCAGTGAGGACGGCGGCAGATAGCCGAAAAGCGATTGATAGATCTGCTGCGCGAGGCCGATCCAGGTCAGAAAGATCACCAGCAGCAGCAGGCCGAGCGCCGCGATGGCGGGCAGCGAGGGCGATTGCAGCACGTCGAAGGCGTGGCTGGGATCGGCTTCCAGCCCGGCCTCGCGCCGGCGGCTCATTTCGTACAGGCCGATGGCGACAATCGGTCCGACCAGCGCGAAACCGGCCATGATCGGATAGGCCAGCGGCAGGATGTTGTAGCCCATGGTCAGGCCGCCCGCGAAAATTGCGACCATCGGATAGATCAGGAGCAGAAACAGCACATGGCTTGGCATGGCGGAAAAATCGGCCCAGCCGCGCGCCAAGGCATCCAGCAGGTCCGAGATGGTGATGGTCCGGATTGTGGGACGGGCCGGGCGCGCTTCCGCCCCGGCGATGACATGGAGTTGCGCCATAGCGATACCATCCTGGTATGTGCCCCCTAAACAATGGGGAACAACGCACAGGTTCTGCTTTGATTACGGCTTAATCAAGCGCGATTTTAATAAAGCAAAGGGCTTCGCCCGACATGCTCACTCAACCGAATGCCTGGCTTGGCTCTGCGGAGCAGTTTGCCGAGTCGAGCTTGCGCTCGGTCAGCGGAGCCCGGCGGATGTCCTCGCCATCGATCAGCAAAAGATCGAAGGCATAGGCGAAAGCTGCGTCATCGTTCACGCGGGAATGCGGGGCGTCGAAGTCGGTCAGCCCATCGTCGTCGGCACAGCAGCACTCGGCATCAATGATCACCTGCTCGACCGGCGGCCGCGCCGCGTCCTCGACAATCCAAGGATAGCGGTCGGTCCAATCGAAGCCGGTTCGCGTGAATAAGCGCACCCGTCCATCGCGCAAATGGATCTGAAGCCGGTAGCCGTCATGCTTGATTTCATGCCCAGCCGGGACCGGACGGCGGCCTTTCGGCCACGGTCGGTAGGCCCGGAAACACAAAGGCGGAGGGAGCGCGGGCGGATCGGCCCCGCGAAGTCTGGACACCACGCCACGCATGGAAACGCCACTCGACACCAACACGCCGCCCGAGCGGCGGTATAGCGGCACCCGCCCTTGTGGAGTCCGGTCCTGGGGAGGGCGGGAACCTTACCAACGCCAATGAGTTATAGCTCAATGTCAAGGAAAGGGACGAACATGAGAAAGGACAGACTTCAGACCGAGGCGGACCAGCTACCAGGCGCGGTGGTGCTCCTCTTATTGCTTGGTGGGCTCTTCGTGTTCTGGAATGCCAGTTCGGGAAATACGGCCAACACGGCCGAGTTGGTTCCGCCATCAACAACGGGTTCTGCGCCGGCGCAGTAGATTTTGAAACGCTCCGCAGAAAGCCCCATGGAGTTGACCGGCGCGGTCGCAGCATCGTTGAACCGCTGCACGTCCAAGCGGGGATTGGGTTCTTCGCGTGAGCTAGCGAGCGAAATCGTCAGAAACGCCGTTCAATCAAAGCCCGGCGGCTCACCTAACGTTAGTGACAAAGCGCCTGAGGCGATACGCAAACGCGTTCAAACGACGGTGGATGGTATCACTCCCAATTCGAAATAGCGGCTGCTCAAGCTCATCACTATGCGCTCAAACTGGCTGCAGAAGTCTCTCGCCTCGTTTGCGGAACGATCGCCGCCGACCTAGACCCAGCTCGCTGGTAGCGTCGGCAGTAAATTCCACCCCCAAACCGTCCTTAAAACGCCGAACGACGCGGCATCTCTTAGCGCGGCCGCGAGGTGACATGCGGAGAATGAACTCGTCCGGAACTGTGCGGGGTTCCAGGCCAATAATCTTGGCACCATCATTTGAAAAGTTACTCACGATACATCGCCGGGCGAAACGGCCGTGGCTATCATAGATTTCGGCTGGCGAGTTCCATTCGACACGAAAGTTCTTTCGGCGTTCGCGCATATTCGCGGTCTCGAATAAGGGTGGAAGTCACGACATTGAAGTCGGCAAACGTGAGAAGCGCTTTAATCGATATGGGAAAAAGCTACATAGTTTTCGATTCAATCATTCATTAAACCGCGGGGCGCAGGTCAAGGTGACACTGGACCAGCGAGTATCACCGTTTCCCCCGCATTGTCGCCCGATCGAGCTTTGACGGTGGACCCCTAAGCGCCCCCTGGCGGTTATCTTGTTGGAATGAGCCTCTCCGGAACCATCGTCCTGCGGCCCAACGAGTTCACGCAGCCTGACTACAGCATCGTCCACAAAGACCCTGACGGGCGAGCGCTGGAAATTGGCCGAATCTATCGCGACACCACCGGCACGGTTAACCGTGCAAAGCCGTGGTTCTGGATGGTGGAGCACCACCAGCGGCGAGGGCGAGCAGGGCCGCACCAAGGGCGATGCGATAGCCTGGAAGAAGCGAAGGCAGCATGGTGCAAATGCTGGGATTCGGCAGACACGCCGATACACTGGCCCCCATAAATGCGCCAGGAAGGTTCCGATGACGCACGCGCCCGCAATGGCAGCTTCCGCTGTGGGTTTTGGGTTCCGGCATTATTACTCCCTCGGGTGCAGGCGGCGATCAGCGCGGAGCCACCAGATCCTGAAACTCAGGATGCGTGTCGATATAGTGACGCACGAAACCGCAGCGCGGCACCACCTTCAGTCCCTCCGCGCGCACCTGCTCCAGCGCGGCATGCAGCAGCTTTGAACCGATGCCACGCTCGCGCAGGGGTCGCGGCACTTCGGTGTAATAAAAGATGAGCACGCCCGGCGTTGCGTGATAACTCAAGAACGCAATGCCATCTCCGGTATCGAGCTCAAAACGGGAGCGGGCGGCGTTATTCTCGACGGCGGCGGACGTTTCGGTCATGCGCTTCATATAAACATACGGTGGCGCATATGGTTTCGCTTAAGATCATCACCGGCGGGCAGAGCGGGGTGGATCGCGCGGCGCTCGACGTCGCGAAGGAACTGGCGATTGCTTACGGCGGCTGGTGTCCGCGCGGCGGCTGGGCGGAGGATTTGACCAATCCGCCCGGCTTGCTGGCGCATTATCCGCTGCTGCGGGAGACGCCGCTCTCCGAGCCGGCGCAGCGCACGCAATACAATCTGCGCGACAGCGACGCGGTACTCATTGTTACGTTAGCCGGTGGGCTGGCCGCTTCGAAGGGGACCGCGCTGGCGCGGGAAATAGCCGAGCGCGACGGCAAGCCGTTGCTGGTGGTCGGGCTGGATGCGACCGATGCCGTGCCGCAGGCAAGACAATGGCTCGACGGCTTGCTGAGCGGCCGGGATCAGAACCAGGTTCTGGCGCTTGGCGTCGGCGGCCCGCGCGAGAGCGAGGCGCCGGGGATTTATCGCCGAGCGCTGGAGTTTTTGCGCGCGACACTTGCCCCCACTTAACCGTCCCCCGCAAGCGGGGGAGGGCAAGGGAGGGGGCTATTGCGCAGGCTGCCGAACTAGGCTGAAAGGAGCCCGGATTTTCTGGGAGAATGTGATGAAAGCCGACGAAGCCGCCGAGATGATGGAAAAGGACAGGGAACGCGATCTGTTCAAGCAGCGCGCGGCGGTGGCGATTGCCGTCTTCGCCATGATGCTGGCAATCTGCGGGCTTGGCGGCTCCAATGCCGGCAAGGAAGCGCTCAATAACAATGTGCTGGCCTCCAACTTCTTCAATTTTTACCAGGCCAAGAACATGCGGCAGACCGCCTTTATTCTCGCCGCCGACGAAATCGAACTGGGCGGGCTGACCGATCCGGCCGTGCCGGAAGCGAGTAAACAGGCGCTGCAGAAGAAGCTGGACGACTACAAGGCGACGATCGCGCGCTACGAATCCGATCCGGCGAGCAACGAAGGCAAGAAGGAGCTGCTGGCGCGCGCCAAGGAGCATGAGGCACTGCGCGACCACGCGCTGAAGCAGGATCCCTATTTCGATTACGCCGAAGCGCTGCTGCAGATCGCCATCGTGCTGATTTCGGTTTCGATCATCGCCAGCCTGCCGTGGCTGGCCTTCTTCGGCGGCTCGGTGGGACTGATCGGCATTCTGCTCACGATCAACGGTTTCTGGCTGCTGGTCGAGATACCGGGGCTCGGCTGAAACGCCGCCACCGCGCCGCCGTTCTTGCGCTTCGTCGACGCGCACCGCGCCAGCACCGGCTCAGGAAGTTTCCCCCGGCGCGCCGAACGGCATGACCTCACCCAGCTTCACCTCATCTCCGCCTTCTTCGCGCCCGCTTCACCCGGCGCCACGCGCTTGTCCAGCCAGTCGGCGATCACGGCGGCGATCTCCAGGTTGTTCTTTTCCAGCATCAGAAAGTGGCCGTTGCCGCGGATGCCGATGTCGGCGAGCTTGATGAAGTCCACCGGCACGCCCGCGCTCTGCAGGAATTTCGCGTTGCAATGCGCGGTGGGCGCGCCAAACGAGGCCTCCGCCGACATCTGCAGCGTCGGGATGTTCCTGAAGTTGACCAGCTTCTTCAGCGGCTCCTTCTGCTCCCAGCAGCGCGCGAGATCGGGGGCGTCGGGCTTGTCCTGGCGCACCAGCACGAAATCCTCGATGCCTTTCACCGGCGGATCGTAGGTAATCGGCGCCCGGCTGACGCCGAAGGGCTTGCTCAGGCCGCCGTCCTCGTACCAGTCGGGCGCGCCGACCAGCTTGACGTCGTAGAATGACGAACTGCCGGCCTCGACCATCAGCAGCGCCTTCACCAGCTGCGGGCGCGCATCCGCCGCGAGCCAGACCGGCGAGCCGGATTGCGAATGCGGCGCCAGGATCGCCGGCCCGATCTTATCGAGCAGCGCGACAATGGCGTCGCGGTTGATGGTCTCGCGCAAGGTGCCAGCGCTGTTCTGGTTGGGAAACATCGCCGCCATGAACTGGTCGAACACCGGATCGCCGACCGTGCCGGGGCCCGGCCACTGGGTGTGCAGCTTGGCCTGCGGGAACAGGTTGTACTTTTCGACGGCGATGAATTCGGCTTCGATCTCCTTCGGCGTGCG
>JAXDOO010000308.1:0-2905 GCA_034668865.1 Alphaproteobacteria bacterium | reverse complement strand
GTCGGCGGCATAGGCGATGCGCACCAGGGCCATCTCGGCCGCCGCCAGCGGACGCGGAGATTCTTTCACGTCGGCCAAGGCCTTCAGCAGCATCTGCCAGGTGCGAGACAGAACGCGCATCGAAAGCTGGGCGGCAAAAGCATGGCCGCGGGTGCGCTCCGCTTCGCTGATGGAAACGTCCTGCGCCACCGATGGCACCACCTTCACGCGGGTGACAAAATGGGTGAACTCGGCCAGCTCAGTCAGCACGATCAACGGATCGGCTCCGGAATCATATTGGTCACGCAATTCCTTCAGCGCGGAAGCGATGTCGCCGCGCAGCAGCGCTTCAAACAGATCGACGATGCGCACGCGGTCGGCGAGGCCAAGCATCTGCCGCACGTCTGCGGCCCGCACCAGGCCGGCGGCATGGGCGATGGCCTGGTCGAGCAGCGAGAGTGAATCGCGCACCGAGCCTTCTGCCGCACGCGCGATCAAAGCCAGGGCCTCCGGCTCGGCCTGCACCTGTTCTTTTTCGGCGATGCCGGCGAGATGCTGCACGAGCATCGAGGCATCGACGCGGCGCAGGTCGAACCGCTGGCAACGTGACAGCACCGTCACCGGCACTTTGCGGATTTCCGTGGTGGCGAAAATGAACTTGGCGTGCGGCGGCGGCTCTTCCAGGGTTTTCAGCAGCGCATTGAACGCTTCTTTCGACAGCATGTGCACTTCGTCCAGGATGTAGACTTTGTAGCGCGCGCTTACCGGGGCATAGCGGATCGCCTCGTTGATCTGGCGCACGTCATCGACGCCGTTATGCGAGGCGGCGTCCATTTCCAGCACATCGAAATGGCGGCTTTCCATGATCGCCTGGCAGTGGGTGCCGAGCTTAGGCATGTGAATCGTCGGCCCGGCGACGGAGCCATCCGGCAGCTCGTAATTCAATGCGCGGGCGAGAATACGCGCGGTAGTGGTCTTGCCCACGCCACGCACGCCGGTGAGAATCCAGGCCTGCGGGATGCGACCGGTATCGAAGGCATTGGAGACGGTGCGCACCATCGCCTCCTGTCCGATCAGGTCGTCGAAAGTGGCCGGGCGGTATTTGCGCGCCAGCACGCGGTAGGATGTCGGATCCGAACCCTCCGGGGCGGCGGCAGCAGGGCGGCTCTGATTATCGGCGCTGCTCATCCTGCTTTCCGATCCACGCCGCGCCGGTTGCGCGGTCTCATGCTGCCAACGGCAAGGGAAAAAGTGGGAGGCTGACGAGCGACCCGAACCGGAGCTCGTTAGGGCTGCTTCCTTCCGGACCTGACCCGGTTGGCGAGTGGTCCGTCCACTGCCAACCTCCCACTTTCTATATCGGGCGAACAAAGCGGGAAAGCAAGCGCGGTGGACAGTTCAACCTCGCCGCTTTGGGCAACGTGGTGCCGCAGCTTATGGGCGCGGCGCTCGCTCTAGGCCAACGCTTGCGCATAGAATAGTTTTCTTTGTAGGCTCGATAGACACACGTAAAGAGAATATCCTTCCGAGAGCGCGCAGGCTTTGGCCTGGTCATTCAAGGATTCGGCCATGGACGCGATCGACTACAAGATCCTCGCGGTTTTGCAGGAGGATGCTTCTCTGTCAGTCGCCGAGATCGGCCAGCGCGTCGGGCTGTCCTCAACTCCATGCTGGAAGCGCATCCAGCGGCTGGAAGCCGATGGCGTCATCCTCAAGCGCGTGGCGCTGATCGATCAGGACAAGATCGGGCTCGGCATCACCGTCTTCGTGTCCGTGGAAACAGGCGACCACTCGCAGGAATGGCTTGGACGTTTCGCCGAAGTGGTGGGCGCCATGCCTGAGGTGATGGAATTCTATCGCATGGCGGGCGACGTCGATTACATGCTGCGCGTGATTGTGCCCGATATTCAGGGCTACGACGCATTCTATAAGAGACTGATCGCGTCGGTACCGCTGAAGAACGTGACGTCGCGCTTTGCGATGGAGAAGATCAAGTCGACCACGGCTCTGCCGATCCCAAGATCCGCTGCCTAGGGGCAGAGCGTGCGCGTCACGCTGTTGGACAGACGCGGGCGCATAAACATCTGCTGTTTCAGCGGAAGCGTGCCGGTTATGACGTAACCGAGCGTGGGGGCATAGGAGTATTCCGCCTCGCCCCAAATCAGCCAGGTACTGGGCACCTTGAGCGCGGGGGGCACCGTGGGACTCGCGCCGCAGCGCGTGGTGCCGCCGCGCGTTTCGCTCCACTCGACGGTCGCAACGCCGTTGGCAGCAATCTTGACTTGCGACACCGTCACCTTGAGCGGGCTCGAGGAGAATGGCGCTACTACCGTCGCCGAAGCGTTGAGAAGGTTGGTCATGTTCGCGTCGCTGATGGCCGTATACTGGGACGCCAAGTCGGCCACCGTGCGCGAAACGATCCCGACCTTGCGGCTCGCGCTGATCGCCTGCCCTAACTCGGCGCCGCCCAGATAAAGCGTCAACATTAGCGGCAGCACGATCGCAAATTCGATCGCCGTAGCGCCCTGTGTGTCGCCAGCAAAGCGGCGCATCCGACGCGGCAGGCGGAGCTGCATCCTCATCAGCACGACCCCTCGTACGGCTCGTTGCGGAACACCGAAGTTGCCACCAGCAGGCGCTTGTTGCCACTCATGTCATGGAGGTCGAAGCCCGCCAACGATAGATAGACGGGGTACTGATAGATCAGCCGCACGACTACGATCTCGCAGGGGCCACCCGGGTTATAGGCGCCGGGTTTAACGTTGCCGTTCGCGTCCACCGGCCGGCTTAAATCGGCGTTGGCGAAACTGCTATATTTCTGCACATCAACGGTCATTCCGCCTGTGCAGTCGAACAGGCCAAAGATCCTTGCGCAAACAGCTGCTTTGAACGCTGCTTGGCTCAGCGACGTGCTGTGGGCGTGGCG
>JAXDOO010000307.1:0-8248 GCA_034668865.1 Alphaproteobacteria bacterium | reverse complement strand
ATATAGGCAGCGCTAACGTTGTGCGAAACTCCCGTTCCTCCGACGTTGCTTGGGTTTCCGTGGCATGTTACCCGAACCTTCCTGGTGTCCGATTCCGAAGTTCGCCTCACTTTGCGGCATGTTCCTTGCGAACTTCGAATCGAAGGGACACTAGCAACTTGTTAATCTGGCGTGGCTTTGGTTCAGAAGTCCGCATTCGGACTCGCGGCAAGAATGATGCGGACTTCTGAACCGCCACACCAGTGGGAGACTTGCATGCGCCGTCCGCTCCTTGTCGCGCCATCCATTCTGGCCTCGGATTTCGCCAAACTGGGCGAGGAAATCCGCGCCGTCGAAGCCGCCGGAGCCGACTGGATTCATGTGGATGTGATGGACGGGCATTTCGTCCCCAATATCACCATCGGGCCCGACGTGGTGAAGGCGCTGCGCCCGCACAGCAACAAGATCTTCGACGTGCATCTGATGATCGCGCCCTGCGATCCCTTTTTAGAAGCCTTCGCCAAGGCCGGCTCCGACATTATCACGGTGCATGTGGAGGCCGGGCCGCATCTACACCGCTCATTGCAGGCCATTCGCGCGCTCGGCAAGAAAGCCGGCGTCTCGATCAATCCGGGCACGCCGGAATCGACCATCGAATATGTGCTGGACATGGTCGATCTCATATTGGTGATGTCGGTGAACCCTGGCTTCGGCGGCCAGACTTTCATCAAATCGGCGGCGGAAAAGATTTCCCGCATCCAGGCGATGGTCAGCGGCCGCCCAATCGATATCGAGGTAGACGGCGGCATCACGCCCGAAACCGCGCCGCTGGTCACCGCCGCCGGCGCCAACGTGCTGGTGGCAGGCTCCGCTGTGTTCAAAGGCGGCGCATCAGCCTACCGCAACAACATTTCGGCGATCCGCCACGCCGCCGCGCTGGCGCGCGGAGAGGCAGCCTAGATATGAAACGCGTTGGCGTGATCATCCTGCTGGTGCTGGCGGTCGGGACGCAGGCGACCATGGCCCGCGATGCCGCCGAGCTGAAGGTGCTCGGCTTTTCACCTGAAGGACGCTATTTCGCCTTCGAGCAACGCGGCACCAGCGAGGACACAAGTTATTCCGTCACAACGGTCATCGACGTCGAGACCGGCAGGCAAATAAAGGGAAGCCGCACCAGCTTTAGCAACGAGGAACGCAAGCGGCTGGCGAAAACTAGCAAAGCCACTGCCAAGCAGATCAAGCGGTTGAAGATTTCGGCCCGGGATTTGATGACAATCTCGGTCCGGGGATTTGACACCGAGCCGTTCGATGAGGCCTCGATTAAATCTTTTGCGCTGCCCGCTAAATGGTTCGGACCGGAAAGCTGGCTGGTGCTGCGCCAGTTCAAGATGGTGACGCGCTGTCAGAACAAGGATGCAAGCCCGGTAGGCTTCGGGCTGGCGCTCGAGCGCAATGGCGCCGCGACCCGGCTTAGCCATGACGTGTCCATCCCTCTAACGCGCGGCTGTCCGACGCAATATCGCATCGCCGATGTGCATGCGCGGCGGGCGCCGGACGGGGCGGTTGCACTGGCGGTTATTGTGCAGGATTCCACGCCGGGAGTGGACGCCCAGAACCGCTTCATACCCGTGACGGCCCGTATCCCGCCGCTTAAAGAGTGAAGTCATGATCCCGCGTTATTCCCGTCCCGAAATGACGGCGATCTGGTCGCCGGAGACGCGCTTTCGCATCTGGTTCGAGATCGAGGCGCATGCCGCCGATGCCATGGCCGAGCTCGGCATCATCCCGAAGGAAGCCGCGAAGAAAATCTGGGAGAAGGGCAAGAATGCCAAGTTCGACGTGGCGCGCATCGACGCCATCGAGGCAGAGGTCAAGCACGACGTCATTGCTTTCCTGACGCATCTTTCCGAAATCGTCGGGCCGGAAGCGCGCTTCGTGCATTCCGGCATGACTTCATCCGACGTGCTCGACACCTGCCTCAATGTTCAGCTCGTGCGCGCGGCGGAATTGCTGATCGCCGACGTCGATAAGCTGCTGGCCGCGCTGAAGCGCCGAGCCTTCGAACACAAGCTCACGCCCACCATCGGCCGTTCGCATGGCGTACATGCCGAACCCACCACCTTTGGCCTGAAGCTCGCGCAAGCCTATGCTGAATTCATCCGCGCCAAAGAGCGGCTGATCTGCGCGCGCACGGAGGTGGCCACCTGCGCGATCTCCGGCGCAGTCGGCACCTTCGCGCAGGTTGACCCGCGGATCGAGGAGCATGTCGCCAAGGCGATGGGGCTCGGCGTCGAGCCGGTGTCGACGCAGGTGATCCCGCGCGACCGCCACGCAATGTATTTCGCAACCCTGGGCGTTGTCGCCTCTTCGGTCGAGCGGTTGGCGACTGAAGTGCGCCATCTGCAGCGCACCGAAGTGCTGGAGGCCGAGGAATATTTCTCCGCCGGGCAAAAGGGTTCCTCCGCCATGCCGCATAAGCGCAATCCGGTGCTGAGCGAGAATCTCACCGGCCTGGCGCGCATGGTCCGCGCTTATGTGATGCCCGCAATGGAGAATGTCGCGCTCTGGCACGAACGCGACATCTCGCATTCCTCGGTCGAGCGCATGATCGGGCCGGACGCCACGGTGACGCTCGATTTCGCGCTCACGCGGCTCGCGGGCGTGATCGACAAGCTCGTGGTCTATCCCGAAAACATGCGGAAGAATCTGGATCGCCTCGGCGGGCTGGTGCATTCGCAACGCGTTCTGATCGCGCTCACTCAAAAAGGTGTAGCGCGCGAGGACGCCTATCGCCTGGTACAGCGCAATGCCATGAAGGTCTGGAATGGAGAAGGCGATTTCCTGAAGTTGCTGAAAGCAGACCCCGACGTGCGCGCCAAGCTGAGCGATCAGGAGATCGAGACCAATTTCGACCTCGGCTACCACTTCAAGCACGTGGATACAGTCTTCAAACGCGTCTTCGAGGATTGATGCTCCGGCGCAAAGCCCCGGCCGCGGAGTGAGCACGCTTGGAACGTTTCAGCTGACCAGGCGGTTAACCTCTATTCCGCACGAATGTGGGAGCCGCCCATGAGACCGTCAAGAACTCTCCCCTTTGCCACAGCTTTCCTGCTCACCCTGTCCGGCCTTGCCTTCGCGCAAACGAGCGGCGGTGCTGGCGGCACCTCAGGCGCAGCAGCCGGCGGAGCGTCAAGTACCGGCGCCGGGATCGGCGCTTCCGGTCTCACCGGCAGCAATGCAAGTGCCATCGGCGCCCCGACCGCCGGCGCAAGCACCACGGGTACCGGCACGACGGGTACGGGGACCACGGGTACCGGAGCCGCCAGTCCAGGCACACTCGGCACCGGCACCACGGTTCCGGGTACCGGGACCACAGGCCCCGCTGCAACCGGCAGCGCGGGAGGCAGTGCCGGCACCGCCTCATCCTGCCCGCCCGGTACAATGGCGGAAGGCGTAGGCGTGACACGCCGCTGCCGGCCGCTATCCGGGCAGACAGCGACCGATTCGACCGGGATCGCTGCGCCGCCCTCCATCATGGCGCCCCCGACAGTATCTGGCGCCCGGTAGCGCTAAACTGGAAATTGGCTGCGCATGTGCTGCGGCAGGTAACAGCCTGCGTTAAACTCACACTCCTCGCGCGCGCGGCCGATTCGTGTCACCGACCATTCTCATTTTCGATTCCGGGCTAGGGGGCCTCACCGTCCACCGCGAAGTGGCGGCGGCGCGGCCCGACGCGCGTCTGGTTTACGCCGCCGATGACGCGGCTTTTCCTTACGGGCCGATGAAAGAGAGCAAGCTGGTCGCGCGCGTGATCGCCGTGATCGGCGCGCTGATCGGGCAATACAAGCCGGACCTGGCAGTGATCGCCTGCAACACCGCGTCCACCATCGTGCTGCCGGAACTGCGCGCGCGCTTCACCCTGCCCTTTGTCGGCACCGTGCCTGCAATCAAACCCGCCTGCGCTGCCTCGGCCAGCAAGCGCGTTTCCGTGCTGGGCACCGAGGCAACCGTCAAGCGCGAATATACCCGCAGCCTGATCCAGCAATTTGCCAATGGCGTCGACGTGACGCTTATCGGCTCGGCGCGGCTCGCGGGTTACGCAGAAGCCGAACTGCGTGGCCATGCGGTAGAGGACAGTGCGATCGCGGAAGAGATCGCCGGCTGCTTCATCGAAAGCGAGGGCCGGCGCACGGATACGGTGGTGCTGGCCTGCACGCATTATCCCTTGCTGCAGCATCGCTTCCGGCAGAGCCAGCCCTGGCCGGTGACCTATCTCGACCCGGCGCCAGCGATCGCTCGCCGCGTCGGTCAATTGCTGGGACCGCCAAGGGCAATGGAAATCGCCGCATCCGCCGAAATGGTGACGACTTCAGGCCAGAAGCCGCCGCCGGAGCTGGAGAAGGCGTTGTTTTCGTTCGGAATCAAGGAGTTTGGCGCGATCGAAGTTTGACTCGAGTGTCTTTTCCCCTTAAAAACCCAGCGTTGGCTGGGCCTTTGGGCCCAGTCGGCGTTTCTGCGACCCGTGGTTTTGCGCCGACGCTTCGGCTCAAACCTGTCGGTTCCGGGACGGTCCCGGGACAGTAGGAGGGCGCGGTTCCTCACAATACGACATCGACAACCAAGAGGACGCGATGACAAAGCGTAGCGAAGCTAAGTACAAACTCGACCGCCGCATGGGCGAGAATATTTGGGGCCGCCCGAAGAGCCCGGTGAACCGCCGCGAGTATGGCCCCGGCCAACACGGTCAGCGCCGCAAGGGCAAGCTCTCCGACTACGGCGTGCAGCTGCGCGCCAAGCAGAAGCTGCGCGGCTACTACGGCAACATTTCCGAAAAACAGTTCCGCGGCATCTATGATGAAGCCATCCGCATGCGCGGCGACTCTGGCGCCAACATGATTGCCTTGCTGGAGCGCCGGCTTGATGCGCTGATCTTTCGCGCCAAGTTCGTGCCAACCGTGTTTGCGGCGCGCCAATTCATCAACCACGGCCATGTCAAGGTGAACGGCCGCCGTGTCAACATCCCAAGCTACCGGGTAAAGGTGGGCGATACGATCGAGGTGAAGGAATCTTCCAAGCAGCTTGCCATTGTCCTGGAAGCTGCGCAGCTGGCCGAGCGCGACGTGCCGGATTACATCGAGGCTGACCACAATAAGATGGCCGCGAAGCTGGCGCGCATTCCGTTGATCAGCGATGTGCCTTATGCGGTGATGATGCAGCCGCATCTGGTGGTGGAATATTATTCGCGCTGATCCGTTTTTTTCGAATCACTGCTGATTCGTTTTTCACGAAAAATCCCGGCTGCAAGGCCGGGGTTTTTATTTGTGCGATGCAGCGAGGTCAGGCACTGTGCGGGAACGCGCCGGTTGCGCGCGCTTTTATTGCTCGACTTGCCTATGTTTGATACGTTTCGCGCCGTAAGCGCATGGTCCGAGCGAGGTGGAAACCGGCTCGCCATTTGATCCTGCGCCGTATTAAATCGTGAACATGCGTTCTGCGATATATTTTACGCAAAAGCTTGGTCGCGTTCACAAAACCGGTGTCCACTTTTGCTGAACGCGCTTTTGCTGTGCGTAAAGATCTAAGGGGACTTACACCAGGGGAGAAACGCACATGAGCGGATTGCAAACAGTAAAGTCATGGGTTGGCTCACTGACAGAAGTCGCGTTGATGTTGCTGGCTCTCGGTATCGCACTGGCGCTGTTGGCCGGCCCGCAAGTGCCGTTCCTCGGCAACGTGGTCGGCAATATCGTCGCTATGGTCAATGAACTTGGGAAGAATGGCATCGTCGGCCTGATCGCCCTCGGCATCATTCTGTGGCTGTTCTCGAATCGCACCGTGTCGTGACGGAGTGACGCGCCGGCCTGGTTGAGGCCGGAAAGTCATTCAGGTTGCAACCAAAATGGATGGGGTTCCCCTTCCCCATCCATATCCTCGCACCGCTTTCGAGTACCGTCATGATCGAACGCATCGAAACCGTGAAGCGCTATCTATGGGCTTTCGTCGAGCTCGGCTTCGTTACGCTGCTGGCCATTCTGCTGATCTATATGCTGCTCGGCCAAAGCTCGGGTGAATACGTGACCTCCGTCGCCGGCAACGTTTCCAAATTCGCCAGCGAGGCGAGCACAAGCCTGATCGGGATCGGAATCATTCTGGCGATCGTCTACCTGATCAGCCAGCGTCTAGCGCCAAAGAGCGTTAGTACGAAATCACGAGCGAAAAGAAGTTCCCCGACAGCCGGGTAGCCGAGCACGCCGAGACGACCAATAAAATTCCGACATTGAATCGGTATGGCCCGCCGCCGGCCTCTCTTGTGCGGTCACGCGATTTTACGCCGAAACAGGTTTGCCGGCGACGTCCTTCAGCACTTCCTGCAATTCGCCGGCCTGAAACATCTCGCGGATGATGTCGCAGCCGCCGACGAATTCACCCTTCACATAGAGCTGCGGGATCGTCGGCCATTGCGCGTAGGCCTTGATGCCTTCGCGGATCTCCTCGGACTCCAGGACATTGATGCCCTTATAGGCGACGCCGAGGTGGTCGAGGATTTGTACTACCTGACCGGAAAAGCCGCATTGCGGAAATTGCGGTGTGCCTTTCATGAAGAGCACCACGTCATTGCTCTTCACTTCATTGTCGATGAACTGCTGGATGCTCATGGTTCTCCCTCGCAGACGCCGTCGCGCCTAGTTGTTCGGTATTCCGGTTTGCAGGGCCAGCGCATGCAGTGCGCCGCCCATCTGTCCCTTCAAAGCCTCGTAGACCAACTGATGCTGCTGCACGCGCGATTTGCCGCGAAACGACTCGGCAATCACGGTGGCGGCGTAGTGGTCGCCGTCGCCGGCGAGATCGCGGATGGTCACGCTGGCGTCAGGAATGCGGCTTTTAATCAGCCGTTCGATTTCGTTGGCGTCCATCGACATTGCATTCGTCCGTCAGGCCGCACTTCCCGCCATAAAGCCCGGCAGCCATCCCTCAAATCGGCGCACGAGAGTCGTTATAAGAATGGGGCGCTCGGCCGGCAAAATCAATGCGTTACCAGCAGTCCTGCCAAGCCTTTGCGCCGGAATTGCGCCTTTAGCCGCCTTTTCCAGCACGGCCGCGGCTTGCGCGGCTGCGACCGTCACCAGATACCGGCCCTGGTCCTCGCCGAACCAGAAGGCATGCGGGAGCTCTGGCGACGGCGCTTCCAGCTCAGCGCCGATGCCGGACGCCATCGCCATTTCCGCGAGAGCCACCAGCAAGCCGCCGTCGGACAGATCATGCACAGCCGTCACCTGGCCTGCCGCGATCAAGCCCCGCACGAAGTCACCGTGCCGACGCTCGGCGGTGAGGTCGACCGGGGGCGGCGCACCCTCCTCCTGCCCACAGACGTCGCGCAGGTATAGCGACTGGCCGAGCCAGCCGGGAGCGCCGCCGATCAGCAGGATCGCCTCGCCTTCCGCCTTGAACGCGAGCGTCGCCGATTTGGAAAAATCGTCGAGCAACCCGACGCCGCCGATGGTGGGCGTGGGCAGGATCGCGCGGCCCTGCGTCTCGTTGTAAAGCGACACATTGCCGGAGACGACGGGAAAATCCAGCGCCTGGCAGGCTTCCGCGATGCCGCGCACGCAGCCGACGAACTGGCCCATGATTTCCGGCTTTTCCGGATTGCCGAAATTGAGATTGTCCGTGAGCGCGAGCGGCTTTGCTCCCACGGCAGTGAGATTGCGCCAGGCTTCCGCCACCGCCTGCTTGCCGCCCTCGAAGGGATCGGCCTCGCAGTAGCGCGGCGTCACGTCGGTGGTGAGCGCGAGCCCTTTCGGTCCGTCCAGCACGCGCACCACCGCGGCGTCGCCGCCGGGGCGCTGGAAGGTGTTGCCGCCGATGATGTGGTCGTATTGTTCCCAGACCCAGCGTTTGGAAGAAAGATCCGGAGTCCCGATCAGTTGTTCCAGTGCCTCGGCAAGGCCGATGGGCGGCTCAACCGTTGCCGCGTCGAGAATGGCCTGCTTCGGGGTTTCAATGAAGGCGCGATGATAAACGGGCGCTTCGCTGCCGAGCTCCTTGATCGGCAGATTGGCGACCTCTTTTTTCTCGCCGTTCTCGGTATGGCGCACGATGAAGCGCTTGGTCGGGGTGGTTTCGCCGACCACGGCAAAATCGAGTCCCCATTTGCGAAAGACCGCCTCCGCTTCGGCTTCTTTCTCGGGCTTGAGCACCATGAGCATGCGCTCCTGGCTCTCCGACAGCATCATTTCGTAGGCCGTCATTCCGGTTTCGCGCGTCGGTA
>JAXDOO010000306.1:0-3525 GCA_034668865.1 Alphaproteobacteria bacterium | reverse complement strand
CCGGTGTGACGATGCGCCTTGGTTTTCTCGCCCGGCCGCAGCATCTGCATGCTGGCGCCCATCGTCGGCATGACGGGACCGCCGGTTTTGGGATTGACGTAATTCATCAGCACGGCATCGAACGGCGAGCCTTCGCTCGCCTTGGCGTATCTCAGCAACGCTTCGTAGGTTGGTTCCCATTCGTATTTGAATAGCGGGGAATAAGGCTTCGACCACTCGCCGGTCGATGCATGAAGTGCAGCCCCTCCCCAGATATGAGACATATCATCCACCGGATAGCTCACGGCTTGGTGGAGATCGGGATGCACCGCGTAGAAGTTCGCCTCAAGCGCATTCACCAATGGAATGTCGAGACCGTCCTGCCAGATGCAGGGGGAGCCCTCGGCGCTGACGCCGTGCTCGTGCCAGGTCCCGTTCGGTGTGAGCACGAAGTCGTTGGCGCCCAGAGTCATCTTGTGACCGTCGACGATGGTATAGGCTCCCGATCCCTCCATGATGAAGCGCAGCGCGGACGCGGAATGGGCATGCGCGGAAGCGACCTCACCCGGGTTCATTACTTGCAAGCCGGTATACAACCAGCCAACCGCGGCAGTTTTGTCGCGGCGGCTTGGGTTGGCGAGATAGACAACGCGACGGCCGGCTTTTTCAGGACTCACGAGATTCACGGAGCGAAGCACGTGCGGACGCAGGTCACGGTAACGCCAAAGGATTGCTTCGGAATCCGATTTTGGCTGCCATGGCTCGATGCTGTTGGCGACGGTCCATAACGCGCCGGCCTCAAGCTTCTCGAGGTCCTGATAATAGGACAAAAGCTCTTCGGTATCCTCGACGTTGGCTCTTCCAATCACATCTTCGCGCATAACGCTGCTCCTTACATAAGGCTTTGCCGAACATCTCGCAGGAACCCGGCGAGGTTAACCGCAAGCTAGCTCTCTTCGTCAGGTTTCAGGCGCTCGTAACTTGCGTCGGGATCAACGCCTTCATCTCCCCGCGTGGTCAAAGGTCGCAGGGGACGTCTGTTCACGGTCAATTCGAAGATATCGAAACGATTATAATGGCCCACGATGTCGTGCATCTGCTTGGGTTGGATGCATCGCGCTAGATCGACATCGGCGTAGACGATGCCTTCTTGATCGATCAACGGCTGGCCAACAATGCGGCCGTCGGGTCCGATCACACCGGAAAAGGCGCTTTTGGTCCGCGTGAGAAGCTCTCGCGCCTTCGGATTGCTCGTTTCCATCGCGGTAATAATCTCGTCCGATATTGTCGAACATGAAACGATGGTGAAGATTTTTCCTTCGAAGCAATGCGCCATCGCCCGGATCTTGATCGCTTCCGCCATATCGTAGTCGGGCGGCGCCACCGGCAGCGAGATATAGCTCGCTATGTGGACCAGCTCGCCCTGCGCCAGCAGTGTGAAGCGCGCCAGTGTATTGGTGTTCTCGCCGCAGGCCAGCATGCCCACAGGCCCGATGTCAGTGCGGTAGACGTTGAGCGATGAGCCATCCCCGCCGGTCCAGGTAAGTTTCTCCGCCCAGGTTGGGACCAGCTTTCGATGACGTCCGATCACCCGTCCCGAGCTATCGATCAACAGGAGCGAGTTGTAGATCGTGCCGAAGCTGTTCCCGCCGCGCTCATTGATCCCCATGATGACGTGGACATGCGAGTCGCGCGCCGCGGCACAAATTTGATTGACGATCGGACCTGGAATGTCCACCGCGTTGAGATAAAGACGTTCGTACCAGGCGCTGCCTTCAACGGGGTTCAGGATCCAGTTCCAGTAGGGATATCCAGGGATGAAAACTTCCGGAAACGCGATCAGTTGTGCGCCATTGGCTGCAGCCTCACGAATGAGGCTGCAGGCCTTGTCTGCAGTCGCCGCGGCGTCGAGGAAAATTGGCGACGCTTGCACAGCCGCGGCGCGAAAACGCGGCGGCTGCAAGGCGGAAGACGAATGCGCCTTGGGCTGCTGCTGCGATCGAGACGCCGGCTTTTGCATGTGCAACCCGAGGTCATGGGTTGAAGGGGCGCACTTGGTCGAGCCAAGCGCGCGTGGCTATCTCAGGGTAGAAACGGCACGTCATGAAGCCCCGACAGCCGTATGACTTCTTGCGGGTCGGGTATGTTATTGATCTTCTGAAAGAGGTCGAAGAGCTTGCCAGTCGGCGATACCCAAAACAGGCAAGTCACCGGAGCGTCGGAGTTGTTGTAGATGCCATGCGGAATTCCCATCGGAAGCCGCACAAAATCGCCTACGCCCGCGCTTGCCGTCTTCCCGTCCAACAGAAAATCCAGGCGCCCACTCAGCATGTGGATGAATTCATCCTGCTTCGGATGAATATGCGGCGGTACAAATGTGCCGGGAGGTAAAGTCGCGTGCCAGGAGAAGGAACTTTCACACACCTGTTTGGGGACATAAATTTGTCCGAGGATGTTCCAGGTCATCCCGTTGATGCCCTCGCCTGCCTCGGTGATCCCGGCATCCATCTGCATAGCTGATCAACTCCTTTCGGTAATTCATCATCTCGTATCAAATCATCATTATTTTCGAAAATCAACCTTGCTCGCGCGGAGTTGGCTGGTTAATGTGAATCAGACATCGGGCCGCTTTCCGCGGGGAAAATGAACCGCTATGGCGAAATCATTCCCATCCAATGCGAATAACCGCGGAAACCGCGGTACGTTGACCGAGCGAGCCTATCAGGCGCTTCGGCGTGACATCATCGATGGTATCTTTGCACCCTGCCAGCCACTTCGGCTGGAATCGTTGAAAGAGCGATACGGCCTGAGCTTTTCGCCCTTGCGGGAGGCGTTGAACCGCCTTCACAGCGAAAAGCTCGTCCTGTCTACGGCGCAGCGCGGATTTCGCGTGGCAGAACTCTCCCGCCAGGAGATGTGGGACACCATCGAGACCCGGATCCTGATCGAATGTGAGGCGTTGCGCCGCGCCATGAAGAACGGTCAGGACGACTGGGAAACGCAGATGGTCGCCGCTTTTTACTCGCTCAGCCTGTGTGCTGAGCGTTATCCGATGACAAGCGGCGAAGCGAGCGCGGCCGAAGCGGAAGAGCTTGAGGCCCGTCATCGCGTATTCCACTGCTCTCTGATCGCGGCCAGCGACTCACAGTCGCTCTTACATTTGGCCGCTCAGCTTTACGATCAGACGGAACGCTATCGCCGGCCTTTGCTGTCGACCCAGCGCAGGTTCGATCAGCGCGATTTCCAGGCCGAGCACAAGACCATTATGGATGCGGTGATGGCCCGCGATCCGGCAGCGACGGATCTCCTCGCAGCTCATTATCGGCAGACTGGGACGGCAATCGAAAGCGCGTTGGCCCGGTTGAAAACAGAAGCTGCATAACCGGAGGTAGCGACAAAAATCAGAAATCGCGGACGGCGGTGTTCCTGCTTCGCCGTATCACAATAAGCAATTCAAGCTGGTTGAAGGCACATCAGGCGCGTCACATAAAGCATATGGGGATTACATGCGTCTTGTTTCCTACCGTCGTGGCCAGAATGAAACCC
>JAXDOO010000305.1:0-5300 GCA_034668865.1 Alphaproteobacteria bacterium | reverse complement strand
TAGACATCGAACAAATGCTGCCAGCGGCAACCAGCATCATTCAAGCTGTGCAGCAAGCAGCCGCCGACTCATCTGAAGCTTTGACGCGCTCGCAGAGCCGCACGAAGAGTTTCATCATCTGGGTCGGGATCGCGGCCGCACTGTTTGGACTCGGATTCAGCTGGCTGATCGGGCGCAGTATCACCCGCCCGCTTGATGGCCTTGGCGCGGCGATGAAGCGGCTGGCCGACGGCGACACCACAGGACGCATCCCCGAAACCGGGTTGGCGGATGAGATTGGCGCGATGGCCCGAACTGTCGTTGTCTTTCGCGATACCATGATTGAGGGGCAGCGGCTGACGATGACGGAGGAAGAGGCAAGCCGCGCGCGCGAGAAGCGCAGCGAAGTTATTACTCAGACCATTGCACGTTTTGAAGGCTCAGTAGATGAGGCGCTCGCCAAGGTGCGCGCCGCCGCAAATCGTCTGGGATCCACCTCTGGCCGGCTCAACAGCGCTGCGGATGCGGTGTCGTCGGAAGCGAGCTTGGCGAGAAAGCGCGTCGGCAACGCTTCCGACAATGTCACCGCTGCGGCCACTTCCGTCGAGGAACTGGCCGCTTCCATCGCGGAGATCGCCGCGCAGGCGACCCAGTCCACCGAAGTCGCCAACCGCGCGGTTTCGGAAGCCGAACGCACCGCCCGGACCATGACGGAACTCGGCAACGCCGCCACCCGCATTGGCGAGGTGGTTGGGCTGATTCAGGCCATTGCTGGCCAGACCAACCTTCTGGCGCTCAACGCCACCATCGAGGCCGCCCGCGCGGGCGAAGCCGGGCGCGGCTTCTCCGTGGTTGCTTCGGAAGTGAAATCGCTCGCCGGGCAAACCGCACGCGCGACCGAAGAGATCGCCGGCCAGATTGGCGCGATTCAATCGGCAGCGGCCGACGCGGCGCAGGCCATCGAGCAGGTCAATGGCGTCATCAGCGAAATGTCCGATATCGCCGGCCACGTTTCCTCTACGGTGGAGGAGCAGAACATCGCAGTCAGCCTGATTTCCGAGGGTGTAAATCGCGCCTCGTCCGAGGCGCGCACCGGATCGGAAGCGATGAGCCGCGTTGCCAGCGCCACCACAGATGCCCGCGCCACTGCGGCCGACGTGCTGGCCTTGGCCGACACTTTCGCCCAGGAAGCTGAAAACCTGGAATCCGAGGTCAGGCGCTTTCTCACCGACGTGCAGGCCGCGTAGCTTTCCGCCGCCGCCGCCCGCAAGAATATCGCTTGCCAAGCGGCGCTTAATCGCCAATCTCAGTTTAAGAAACACTTCTAGCGGGGAAGGCGTTGAGGCTTCTTCGTCGGTATTATCGCATCGCGCTTGACGCCTACGACCATTTCCTCGCCGCTGACGGCTGGGCGATCGCAAGCCATATTGCGCTATCGACGTTGATGGCGCTGTTCCCCTTCCTGATCGTGGTGACCGCGCTCGCCGGATTTTTTGGCTCCAAGGAACTCGCCGATCAGGTCGCAAAAATGTTGCTGGACGCCTGGCCCGCCGAGGTGTCGGAGCCGATCGCATTCGAAATTCACAACGTCCTCACGATCGCGCGCGGTGACGTGCTCACGATCGGCGTCGCGCTGGCGATCTTTTTCGCATCGAGCGGAATCGAGAGCGTCCGGATCGGACTTAATCGCGCTTATCGTATCGGTGAGCAGCGAGCCTGGTGGCTGCTGCGGCTGGAATCGATCGCCTACGTGTTGGTGGGCGCGATCGCTCTCCTGGCGCTCGCCTTTCTTGTGGTGCTGGCTCCGCTGATCTTCGCCAAGACCGCAAAGTATCTTCCCTGGCTGGAGGAATGGGCGTCGACGATGCTGCGCTATGGAACCGCGTCAGCGATTTTGATCGTCGCACTGATACTGGTGCATCTGTGGCTGCCGGCCGGTAAGCGCACGCTGCTGGAAATCATCCCCGGAATCATCGTAACGCTGCTGCTGTGGCTCGCCAGCGGCGCCCTGTTCGGCCGCTATCTTGCCGACTTCGCCGGCAACTATGTGAGCATGTATGCCGGGCTCACCTCGGTATTCATCGCGCTGATCTATCTCTATGTGAACGCCACGATCTTCATTTATGGCGGCGAGTTGAACGAAGCGATCTGCCGCGCCCGCAAACAACGGGAAGGCAAGACCTCTGAGGCGTCTATTTCGCCGTAACGCCAGCGATCAGCAACCGACCACCGTCAATCGAGACCGATCATGCGCCGGACGTCGCGAGGTGTCAGGCCGTCGGCGCGCAATTCGCGCAAACCCGTGGCGCGTGTCGATTTCGACAGCTTGTTGCCTTCCTGATCCAGCAGCAGCCGGTGATGGTGATAAGCCGGCACGGGCAGACCGAGCAGCGCCTGCAACAGCCGGTGCAGGCTCGTGGCCCAGAATAGGTCCTGCCCGCGCACCACGTGCGTCACACCTTGGGCGGCATCGTCGACAACAACCGAAATATGATAGCTCGTCGGGGTCTGCCGCCGCGCGAGCACCACGTCGCCCCAGCATTCTGGCGCGGCGGCGATGCTGCCGCTTTCACCCTTCGGCCCGTCGCCGCTTTCTTGCCATTGCAAGGAGCCTGCTCGGGCGATCGCCGCCGTCATGTCAAGCCGCAGGGCATAGGGCTCGCTCGCCATCCGCCGCGCGCGTTCGACCGCGGTGAGATGCTTGGAGGTGCCGGGATAGATCGGCGCGCCGTCGGGATCGCGCGGCCCGCCGTCCTGCGACCCGCGCTCCGCCACCAGCATGGCGATTTCGGAACGGCTTTCGAAGCTCGGATAGATCAGCCCCATGTCGGAAAGTTTCGTGACAGTGGCGCGGTAGTCGTCGAGATGCTCCGATTGCCTCCGCACCGGCTCTTCCCATGCAATGCCGAGCCAAGCGAGGTCCTGATAGATCGCCGCCTCGTATTCCGGCCGGCAGCGCGTCGAATCGATATCTTCGATGCGCAGGAGGAAGCGTCCGCCTGCAGCGCGCGCCATCTCGAAGTCGAGCAGCGCGGACAGCGCATGGCCGAGATGTAGATAACCGTTCGGGCTTGGCGCGAAGCGGAAAACAGGTGGCATGCCTCACTCTCATTCAGATCATCCCGCGAAGGCGGATGATCAATATGCCGCAGCGCTTGCGCGTTGATACGCGACTATCCAGTTTACTGGATGCCCCCGCCTGCGGGGCATGACAACGTAGCTGCCATGCCCGCCCACTTTCTCCATACCGACGCCGATCTGCACAAGGCCCTGAAGCGATTGGTCAAGGCTGACCCGTGCTTGCAGCCCGTGCTGGAGAAAGCCGGGCGGCCGAACCTGCGCCGGCGGCCGGCAGGCTTTGCTGGGCTGTGCGCCATCGTCGTCTCGCAGCAACTTTCCACCAGCAGCGCGAGGGCAATCTGGGGCCGGTTAGAAGCCGCTTTCGATCCTTTCCATCACGACGAGTTGCGCCGCACCCGCTTTCCAAAGCTCGCGCGGCTCGGCCTCTCCAAGCCGAAGATCAAAACGCTCAAAGCGATCGCCACCGCGGTGTCCAAAGGCGCGATCGACCTTACGGCCTTGGGCAGCATGGAAGCCGATGACGCGCATAATGCGCTGGTCGCGCTGCATGGCATCGGGCCCTGGACCGCCGACATTTATTTGTTGTTCTGCCTCGGCCATGCGGACGCCTTTCCGGCGGGCGATTTGGCGCTGCAGGAAGCCGCGCGGATCGCCTTCGGCCTGAAGACACGCCCTGACGCCAAGCAAATGATCGCGCGCGCGGAAACGTGGCGGCCGTGGCGTGGGGTGGCAGCGCATTTGCTGTGGGCCTATTATGCCGCGATCAAACGGCGCGATCCCGTGCCGGTTCAGCCCAACGACAACAAGGTCCAGGAATAGATGGCGGCAGAACTCGACGGTCCGCGCATCGAGCCCCGCAGCGGCGCGGCCAGGCAGCTCGTGGTCTTCCTGCATGGCTATGGCGCCGACGGTAACGACCTGATCGAGATCGGCCGCGCCTGGCAACAATGGCTGCCGCAGGCCGCCTTCGTCTCGCCGCACGCCCCGGAAGCTTGCGGCCAGGCGCCGAGCGGACGGCAATGGTTCAATCTGACCTTTCGCGATCCCAACGAGCGCTGGATCGGCGTGAACGCCGCGGCGCCTTGCCTGGAAAGCTTCCTCGAGGCGGAGCTGAAGCGCCGCCAGCTCCCGCCATCGGCGCTGGCGCTGGTCGGCTTCAGCCAGGGCACGATGATGGCGCTGCATGTCGGGTTGCGCCGCGCTACCGCGCCGGCGGCGATCGTCGGCTATTCCGGCATGCTGGTGCTGCCGCCCGACGTCGATCCTGACAAGTTTCCGCTGGAGCTTCGCTCAAGGCCCCCGGTCCTGCTGATTCATGGCGAGCAGGACGACCTGATTCCCGCGCAGGCCTTATTCCATGCCGCGCAGGGACTGGCGGCCTTCGAAGTGCCGGTGGAATGGCATTTATCCCCCGGAATCGGCCACGGCATCGATCAGGAAGGGCTGCGGCAGGGCGGCGAATTCCTGGCGCGGCGCTTCAAGTCCACTGATTCGACAACAGAACAATAGCGCTAGCGCACTTCACAATCCTGTCACGCTGCCTGTAAACTATGCGTAAGCGCTTGGCGACAGGCGCAACGGGCGTCATGGAGCCTCGCTTTGAACGTACATGTGCCGCCGAGCGGCTTCCCGGCTTTGGTGCTTAATGCGGATTTCCGTCCGCTGAGCTATTACCCGCTCTCGCTCTGGTCCTGGCAGGACGCCATCAAGGCGGCATTCCTCGAGCGCGTGAATATCATCGCCAATTACGACCGCGCGGTGCGCAGTCCGAGCTTGGAGATGAAGCTGCCGAGCGTGGTGTCGCTGAAGACTTACGTGAAGCCCTCGACGCATCCCGCATTCACGCGGTTCAATGTTTTCCTGCGCGACCGCTTCTCCTGCCAATATTGCGGCTCACGCGAGGATCTCACCTTCGATCACCTGCTGCCGCGTTCGCGCGGCGGGCATACTACCTGGTCGAACGTCGTCGCCGCCTGTTCGCCCTGCAACCTGCGCAAGGCCGACAAG
The DNA here is from genome assembly GCA_034668865.1 of Alphaproteobacteria bacterium. Taxonomy (GTDB): domain Bacteria; phylum Pseudomonadota; class Alphaproteobacteria; order Rhizobiales; family Xanthobacteraceae; genus CANKHA01. The sequence continues at coordinate 233 of JAXDOO010000305.1, read as the reverse complement.
ACGATGAAGGAATCGGCGATGTTCCCCTCGCAGATGCCGTATCAGCCGAGCGTGCAGCACCTGCACCGCAACGGCCGGCTGTTCCCGCCGAACTATCTGCACCAGAGCTGGCTCGACTATCTCTATTGGGACACCGAGCTCGAGCCTTAGGCCGACTTCAGATTCAGTTTTGATTTGTCATGCCCGGCCTTGTGCCGGGCATCCACGTCTTGGCTGCAAAGTAAGACGTGGAT
>JAXDOO010000304.1:0-3418 GCA_034668865.1 Alphaproteobacteria bacterium | reverse complement strand
CGCGCGGGTTGCAGCCGGTATAAGGAATGCGCAGCAGTTCGAGGTAGCTCACGACATTCTGGTCGTAGGTCGTCTCGCCATGGAATTCTTCTAGCAAGTTGAAAACGACATCCGGCTTCCAAGCTTCGATCTCGTCCCTGATTGGCTTAAGTTCATGCTGCACGCCAAGCGGGCGCACGTCATGGCCCGCTTTGCGCAGCGTGCTAACCACGTCGTATTCGGTTTTCCAGACGTTGATTTGCTGCTCGCTGAAACCTTTCAGGGTTTCCGGCGGCATGAGGTCCGGATGCAAGAGCACCATGATGCGCAGTGCCTTCATAAGGCGTAGGACCGCCGTGAAGGACTGTAAAGGGAATGGACTGTCCTGGCCGCCAGCAGCACCGTCAGGTCCCTCGTCAGTTGCCGTTCGGAGCCGACCGCCCGCAACTTCAGAGCGCGACACCGCCCGATAATCTCGTCGAGTACGTCATCCAGCGTGAGCTGGTACTCGCCTGTAGACTTGGCAACTCTGCGCCGGATCTTCGCGCGATTCTTTTCCAGGAAGCGAGAAGCCGCGAGCGACCCCTTATGTTTCGGATCACTGGAGAAGATGCGGCGCAGATCCCGATCATAACCTTTCGGAGAATCACTATGATAGAGAGCCTGCTTCTTCTCGTAATGTTGGGCAAGGGTAGCGGTCAGCCGCCGAATCGGGTCCACCTCCAGCTGCCGATTCAACACCGGCTTCTGCCTACCGATCTCCGCCATCAGCTCGTCGACATATTCCAGTTTCTTCAGCGCCGGCCAGTCGGCATAGCGCTTGCGCCAGTTCGATCGCGGCGTGAGCCAGACCGCGAAAGTCTCGGCGAAATCCTCGTCCGGATGGCTTTGCGCGTACCACAGCCGGAGATGCCGGACGAAACGCCGGCTGCGCGGGTTGGGCCGATAATGCCTGGGATAGGGCGTGGAGGAAGGCCCAAACAGTTGCTGCCAGCGGCGCCGGCGCTGCAGCTGATAGGCATGCTGCATGACATGGCCGGCCTCGTGACGAAGGATGCGCATGCATTGCGCCGCGCTGCCACCTTCCACATCGATGATCTTTTTGCGCTCTAAGCGCATCAGTCGCCGATGCGTCAGGTAAAAAGGGATGGCGATTCCGGGCGTATTGTCGGGGCTGAACCACTCGTCTGAAATCCAGGCATGCGGCCTGATGCGAATGCCCTTTTTCCGCAATTCGCGGTACAGGGCGTTCAGGCAACCTTCCAGCCACGTGCCTTTGATGCCGACCCCGAGGTCCTTGAGGCGGAGCTCGAGAAGTTGCGGGTCCGCAAGGGAAGCCCAAGCAAATCTACGCGGCATGGCGCTTCAAGACCCACGAACACCGGCTGAGTTGAGGCGGCATCTTGCACAGGTGGGCAAAGCCTGTCGACGATCTTTCTAGCCGAGAAAGCCTGGGGCCAGGCGTCCTTACGCGCCCGGATCACCCGCGTTCGGATAGAACAGCTGCTGGCCATCGATCTTGTAGTTCTCGATGGCCTTCTGTCCTTCCGCCGAGATGAGCCAGTTGACGAATTGCTGGCCGAGATCCTTCTTCACGGTGGGATGCTTGGCGGGATTCACCAGGATGACGCCGTACTGATTGAACAGGCGCTTGTCGCCTTCCACCGCGATGATGAGATCGCCCTTGTTCTTGAAGGAAATCCAGGTGCCGCGGTCGGCCAGAACGTAAGCATTGGAAGCTGACGCGGTGTTGAGCGCGGCGCCCATGCCCTGGCCAATCTCTTTGTACCAGGATCCCTTGTCGGTGCCGGCGACGTCGATATTGGCCGCTTTCCAGAGTGCAAGCTCGGCGGCATGCGTGCCGGATTTGTCGCCGCGCGATATGAAGGGGGCAGCCTTGGTCTTGATCGTGGTGAGCGCCGCGACGATGTCTTTCGCGCCCTTGATGCCGGCAGGGTCGCTCTTTGGCCCGATCAGGACGAAGTCGTTATACATCACCGGATAGCGCTTCACGCCGAAGCCTTCGGCCAAAAACTTCTCCTCCAGCGCCTTGGCATGGACGAAGACCACGTCGGCGTCGCCGCGCCGGGCGGTGTCGAGCGCCTGGCCGGTTCCTTGCGACACGACTTTGACGTCGACTCCGGTCTTCGACTTGAACAGCGGCAGTATGTGGCCGAACAGGCCGGAGTCCTGGGTCGACGTGGTGGAAGCCACCACGATGGATTTGTCCTGCGCCGCAGCGGGGAAGGAGAGAAGCGCCAGTGGGGCAAGCGCAAGCATCAAACGGCGTTTCAGCATGGTTTTGTCATATCAACCCGATCAGATCAGTAATTCACCGGCAACGAATTTTTACGCCTCGCCGGTGCGTGGAGCGGTGAAGAATTCCGCGGCCTTGCCCGCCTCGACGACGCGGCCGCGATGCAGCAGCACGACCTCGTCCGCCAGCCGCCGCGCCTCGCCGAGGTCGTGGGTCGACATCACGACCTTGATGCCGCTGGCGGCGACGCGACGGATGATGTCCTCGACCGCCTTGGTGGCGGCAGGATCGAGACTGGCGGTCGGCTCATCCAGAAAGAGCACCATCGGATATTTCGCGAGCGCGCGGGCAAGCGCGAGCCGCTGTTGCTCGCCGCCCGACAGTTTGCGCGCCGGCTGGCCGGCGAGACCCGAAAGGCCCACAAGCGCCAGCAGCTCGACGCAGCGCGTGGCGCGCTCCTCGCGCGGAATGTCCGCCGCGGCCAAGGCATAATGAATATTGCCCGCGGCGCTGCGCCGGAGCATCGCGGGGCGCTGGAAAACGATGGAACAGCGCGCCGGCCGCGCCCCTTCACGGTCGCCGCGCGAGAGGCGTCCGCGCGAAGGCGGAATGAGTCCCATCAGGACACGCAGCAAGGTGGTCTTGCCGGCGCCGTTGGGCCCGATCAGCACGGTCGGCGCACCGGGGGTGACGGCGAGCGAAACATCCGCGAGAATCGGATTGCCGCGCGCGATCACGCTGACCTGGTCGAGCGCGATCGGCAATTCGCTGTGGGGTGCGCGCATCGTCGTCATCCGGCGAAAGCTTCGCCCGCCCGGCGGACGGCCCAGGCCAGGGCGTTGACGATGACCACGATGGTGATGAGCACAAGGCCGAGGCCGATCGCGAGCGGCAGGTCGCCTTTGGAGGTTTCCAGCGCGATGGCGGTGGTCATGGTGCGGGTGAAGCCGTCGATATTGCCGCCGACGATCATGACGGCCCCCACTTCGGCGGCGGCGCGCCCGAAGCCGGCAAGCAACGCCGTCACCAGCGCGAAGCGGCCGTCCCAGATCAGGGTGCCGACGCGCCCGAGCGGTCCGACATTCATCGCCGCTAGCTCGTCGTGATATTCCGCCGCCAAGTCTTCGATGGTCTGCCGCGTCAGCGCCGCGATCAGCGGCGTCACCAGCAAAGTCTGCGCGA
>JAXDOO010000303.1:0-9331 GCA_034668865.1 Alphaproteobacteria bacterium | reverse complement strand
AAGCGATGCATTCGGTGTTTCTCTACCATGCGATTCATGCCGGCATGGACATGGGCATCGTCAATGCCGGCCAGATGATCGTCTATGACGACATCGACCCCGAGTTGCGGCAGGTTTGCGAGGACGTCATCCTCAACCGCGACCCCGGCGCGTCCGAGCGGCTGCTGGCGCTTGCGGAGAAATTCCGCGGCAAGGAGAAGCAGAGCAAGGAGCAGGATCTGGCTTGGCGCGAATGGCCGGTCGACAAGCGGCTCTCCCATGCGCTGGTGCACGGCATCACCGAATTCATCGAAACCGATACCGAAGAGGCGCGCAAGAAAGCCGAGCGCCCGCTGCATGTGATCGAAGGCCCGCTAATGGACGGCATGAACGTTGTCGGCGACCTGTTCGGCTCCGGCAAGATGTTCTTGCCGCAGGTGGTGAAGTCCGCGCGCGTGATGAAGCAGGCGGTGGCTTACCTGCTTCCCTTCATGGAGGAGGAGAAGCGGCTCAGCGGCGCCACGCAATCAAATTCCGCCGGCAAGATCGTGATGGCCACGGTGAAGGGCGACGTGCACGACATCGGCAAGAACATCGTCGGTGTCGTGCTCCAGTGCAACAATTACGAGGTGGTCGATCTCGGGGTGATGGTGCCGGCGGCGAAGATCCTGGAAACCGCGATCGCGGAGAAGGCTGATCTGATCGGCCTTTCCGGCCTGATCACGCCGTCGCTCGACGAGATGGTGCATGTCGCTTCCGAAATGGAGCGGCAAGGCTTTGAGCTGCCGCTGCTGATTGGCGGCGCCACCACCAGCCGCGTGCATACCGCGGTGAAGATCCATCCGCACTACAAGCGCGGGCAGACGGTCTATGTAAACGATGCCAGCCGCGCGGTCGGCGTGGCGCAGGCGCTGCTCTCGCGCGAGGCCAAGAATGATTACATCACCGATATCCGCGCCGAATACGCCAAGATCACCGCCGCGCATGCCCGCGCGCAGGCCGACAAGCAGCGGCTGTCGCTTGCCGCAGCGCGCGCCAATGCGCTCAAGCTCGACTGGCAGGCGCATAAGCCGGTGAAGCCGAGCTTCATCGGAACAAAGGTGCTGGAAAATTACCCGCTGGAAGAACTGGTTCCCTATATCGACTGGACGCCGTTCTTCCAGACCTGGGAACTGTCCGGAAAATTTCCCGTCATCCTGGAGGATCCGAAATTCGGCCCGGCCGCGCGCCCACTCTACGAAGATGCGCGCAAGATGCTGGACCAGATCATCGCGGAGAAATGGTTCCGCGCCGGCGGCGTGATCGGCTTCTGGCCGGCCAATGCCGAAGGCGACGATGTTTTGCTCTATGGCGATGAGGCGCGTAAAACGCCGATCGCCACGCTGCATACCCTGCGCCAGCAGCTCAGCAAGCGCGAAGGCCGCTACAACGAAGCGCTGTCGGATTTCATCGCACCGGTTTCGTCAGGCGTGCCGGACTATGTCGGCGCCTTCGCGGTCACCACTGGCGTCGGCGAAGACGAAATCGCCGACCGCTTCAAGCTGAAGAACGACGATTATTCCGCCATCTTGGTGAAGGCGCTGGCCGACCGGCTGGCGGAGGCTTTCGCCGAGCGGCTGCATCAGCGCGTGCGCACAGAATTCTGGGGCTATGCGCCGGATGAGAAGCTGAGCAATGATGAACTGATCGCGGAGAAGTATTCCGGCATCCGCCCGGCGCCCGGCTATCCGGCGCAACCCGAGCACACCGAGAAGGCGACCATCTTCAAGCTGCTGCCGGCGGAGAAGGTTGGCTTGCAGCTGACGGAAAGCTTCGCGATGTGGCCGGGCGCCGCGGTGAGCGGGCTCTATTTCAGCCATCCGCAGAGCCATTATTTCGGCGTCGGCAAGATCGAGCGCGATCAGGTCGAGGACTACGCGCGCCGCAAGGGCTGGAGCGTGCCGGAAGCCGAGCGCTGGCTGGCGCCGGTCCTCAACTACGATCCAAAGCCAGTTGAGGCGGTGGCGTAGTTGCGGTTTGTGGCCGTCCTTCCCGACACCCACCCGGATTTGCCGGTGGCAATCAATTGTTGTTGGGCAACGGGCCTGATTGAACTGCAATTCGCTCAAGCTGGAAAGCCGTCGGACTAGCAGCCTTCAGCCTGCTGGTGCTTCTCTCGCCATTTCGGTCCGGGGCCGCGCATATAGTGCAGCTCGGGCCGGTACGGATCGAAGAAATCGGCTCGCAGCCGAAGCCATCGCTTCGGGGTCACATCGAAGCGGCGCACCGGCGCCAGCAACACGCGCAAGACGTATGAATGTGAAAAAGCGCTCATTTCGAATCTCCACCCGATGAGCGGTTCAGCAACACGGCGCTTCGATGTGCCCGTGTTCGCCACCTTACGATCAAAATAATCGAGTAAAGACCGATAGCTCCATTCTACAGAGGTTCGTCCGCCAGATGAGTTGGTTTGCTGCGTGTATACTTGGGGTTGCCTGACAGGGACCCTATTGGAACCCCTCCGAGGCTGCCGGAGCGTGCAGGCAGCCGAGCGCTGGCTGGCGCCAATCCTCAACTACGATCCGAAGCCAGTCGAGGCGGTGGCGTAGATTTCCCGCGACCCGCGAGCCGGAGCTTTAAGGCGGGCCATTAGCCGCCGCGTACAAGCGCCAACGCCATCCGAGTTGAGGCCGAGCGCATCGGCTAAATGCAGTGAACAGCTGCCCCAAACCATTGTAGCGCGTCAAAGACAGGTATAGCCTTACCCGGTTGAAGGGGCGGCTCATCATCTTGAGCTCAGCAGCAAAAATTGCCGCTCACACGCTGCTGATAGGCGCGGTCGAAGCCGCGTTGGACAAACAACAAGAGATGTGAGGGGGTGATCATGAGACTATCTCGTATTGTGTTCTCGGTAACGCTCTTTGCGGCACTCTCGGGAATCAGTTCGCAAGCTTCCGCTCAGACATGCCTAGCGGTTTCTGTGCGCGGCGGGCAGTTTAGCTGCCCTGGGTGTTTGAGCCCCGGCGCCATGCCGCTCCAATGCAGCGTGCATCAATGCCAGAACCCGGCGCCGGCAGTAGATGGTTGGGTGCTCTTTTCGGCAGGTTTTTCGGATTTCGCCGCGGCGGGCGCCAGTTGCGCGGGGCTGGGAGCCTCGGCATGGGCGTCCTTCGCGCCGGCCCCAGCCCCGGCCCCGGCCCCGCCGCCGCCGGCGCCGCCGCCGGTCGCTCCGGTTGTCATAGGCCCCACCCCCGTGGCTCCGGTGGTCATCGGTACTGGTGGTGGTGGCCCGCCGGCGCCGCGGATCCTGGTCGGCCACACGCCGAACTCCTCCCACGTGCAGCGCACATCCAAAACAACGACGGTCGTCACCAGGTCGAAGAAACCTCAGGTCCACAGCAGGTCCAAGACAACTCGGGTCGACCACAGAGCGAAGCAGCCGCGACGCGTTGCTGTTGTCCAAAAAAAGCACCCTAACCGCTAGGCCCCGCGCCAACGTGCTGGATAGGTTTTTAGCCCCGCTTCGGCGGGGCTTTCTTTGGAATTGGCAACACGCCATCCGTTCCCGTCGCGTCCTTCGAGACGCGCGTTCCCTCAGATGAGGATGGAACGTGGTGCGTGCCGTTGCATTGACTCCCCAAACACGAGGAGTTCCTCGTATGCCAGCCAAATCCAAGCAGCAGCAGAAGGCCGCGGGCGCCGCGCTCGCGGCCAAGCGCGGCGAGCAGCCGAAGTCGAAGCTGCGCGGCGCCTCGCGGCAGATGGCCGAGTCGATGAGCGAGGACGAGCTGGAGAAGATGGCCAGCGTCAAGCGCAAGAAGCTGCCGCGGCGCGCGGCCGGCGCCAAGACGCGCGGCAAGCGCAGGGTCAGACGGGCCGGACTGTAAGCGACGGCGAGGCGCGACGCTCACCCGCGCGTCATCACGCGCCCGTAAAATTAAACACCGGAGAGCAGTGCTCTCCGGTGTGTATTTGATCGATGTTGTAACGGATGACGGCAGTCTGCCGTTCGCCTTAAATCAGAATGCTCCGAGAATGATTGCACCGAGGAAGAGAAATACGGCGCAAACCGCAAGCGCATCGAGTCTCAAGGTGACGCCCACCTACGTGCCTCCCGCTTGTGACGACCCGGCAACTTTAGCCATAACGCCGGCCGGGCCAAGCGGCGTCGGCGCCGCAGGGGGAAAATTCCGCGTGAGGTGCAACCGGCCCTTTGATTTTCCTCGGAAATGTGGCGTTACAATCTTTTGTTATCGCCCATGTCATCGTCGCTTGGCGATGACGTTTTCCACAAAGGCTGCCGCCTCCAGCGTGGCACGGTCGCGGCCGAAGCGCCCGACGATCTGCATGCCGAGAGGTAATCCGGCGCCGTCCGTGATGCCCGGCACGTTGACGCACGGCGTCCCCATCGAGGTCCATAGCCGGTTGAAGATCGCCTTGCCGGTGGTGTTGAACCCGAGCGGCGCTGCGCCCGGTGCCGATGGCGTCAAGATAAACTTTCCTTCCAACAACTCGTTCACCGCATGCCGCGCGCGCCGCGTCAGCCGCCGCGCCGAGTCATATTCCTCCGAGGTGATGGTCGCGGCCTTGTCCAACAGTAGGCCCAGCATTGGCCCGATCGCATTGCGGTGATTGTCATATTCATAGGCCAGCGCGCGGAAAGCCTCGTAATCCATGATGATCGGCTGCAGGCGCCAGGCTTCCTCCACCACATCAGGCAGGTCGATATCTTCCACCCTTGCGCCGGCGGCCTGCGCGGCACGCGCGGTATCTTCGATCGCGCGCCGCATGTCGGCGCTCGCTTCATTCCACAGGCGGGTGCGCGCGACGAGTAGCGCCGGCGCTTCCGGCGGCGTGCGGTCGACGCGCAGGTCGCGCCCGCTCATGGCTGCGGCGGCATAGGCCACATCCACCACCCGCGCGGCGAAGAGTCCGACCGTATCGAGCGACCAGGAAAAGCATTTGACGCCGACGGTCGGCAGCAGGCGATAGGACGGCTTGAATCCGGCGATGCCGCAGAACGCGGCGGGACGGATCACCGAGCCGCCGGTCTGTGTGCCGGTGGCAATCGGCACCATGCCGGCGGCGACCGCCGCGGCGGAGCCGGACGATGAGCCGCCGGGCGAATGCGCGAGGTTGCGGGGATTTTTGGTCTTTGCCGGCTGCATATGCGCGAATTCGGTGGTGACGGTCTTGCCCAGCACTACTCCGCCCGCGCGCTTGAGCATCGACACCGCAGAGGAATCAACGGGCGGCCGGTAGCCGGCATAAATTTTTGAGCCGTATTCGGTGGGAAAATCGGCTGTGTCGAAAATATCCTTCACCCCGACCGGCAAGCCGCGCAGTAGCGCCGGCCGGTGTGCTTGTGCTTGCGCTTCTCTCCGCGCGCGCTCGATGTCGAGCACAGTGAAGGCGCCGATCTCTGCGTCCTGTGCGCCGATGGCTTCGGCGCACAGATCAACGACCTTAGCCGACGTCAGGGTGCCGTCCTCGATCCGCCGCTCAAGATCCAGTACCGAAAGCATTGTTGTCGTTCTCCTGCCGGCGACTTGACCCGAAACGAGACGGCCGTTCAAGCAACGATTTTTTATCCTTAAATGTGGAGTTCGATTTCAGCATTGATAAGTCGTTAATTCAAAGCCTCGCATTCTCGCAAGATGAGACGGGGGCTCTGCTTTTCTCTTGTCGGTGTGGTGTTTCTCGGCGCGCTCGCGGGCTGCGGCCGCGGCTTCCTGACATTTGAGGAGCGCGAAGCCTGGCGGCACGAGGCGGAAGTCCAATGCCTGAAGTCCGGCGCGGTGAAGGAAGGGCCGGCGCTGGTGCGGATCAGCCCGATCGAAGGCCCGGGCATTTGCGGCGCGGATTTTCCGTTGAAGGTCGCCGCTCTGGGTGAGGCTCCGGCCCTGGCCTTCGCCGGCGACTTGCGTCCGCCCGGAGCGATTCCGAAAGGGGGAGCATCACAGCCGCTCTGGCCGGCATCGCAGCCGCAACCCACCGAAATCTACGCGCCGGGCGCCTCCGATGTTTATGTTCCGCCGCCCGCATCCGAGAATTACCTTCGCGCCCCGGCGCCGCGGCAGGCCGCCCCGAATTACCCGCCGAATGTCGCCGCGGGCGAGCCGATATCGCTGCGAGCTCCCGGCATTGCCGATCTGATTGAAGCCGACGCCATGCGCAGCTATCCACCGGATCGTCCCGGCGGCAGCGTGGTGCGCTCTTACCCGCCCGACCGGTCCGCTTATCCTGCGCCGACGTCACATCCGGCGGATCGGCCTTCCTACCGCGCGCCGTCCTATCCGCCTGACCGCCCTGCTGCTTCCGCGCCGCAACCCCTGCCGGCGCTCGGCCCCGTCCGCGGCCCACAAGTCACCGGCTTAGTCCGTCCGGTGGAAGTAACGCCCGATGCCACGCTCGCCTGTCCGATCGTCTCTGCGCTCGATCAATGGATCGCGCAATCGGTGCAGCCCGCGGCGATGCGCTGGTTCGGCCAGCCGGTGGCCGAGATCAAGCAGATCTCCGCTTATTCCTGCCGCGGCATGAACGGCCAGCCCGGCGCGAGAATTTCCGAACACGCCTTCGGCAATGCGCTCGACATCTCTGCCTTCACGCTGGCCGACGGGCGCAAGGTGCTCGTGCGTACGGCCTGGAATGGCGCGCCGGAAGAGCAGGGATTTCTGCGCGACATCCAGGGCGCCGCGTGCCAGCAATTCACCACGGTGCTGGCGCCAGGTTCCAACCGCTTCCATTACGATCACATCCATGTCGATCTGATGCGACGCCCCGGCGGGCACCAGATCTGCAATCCCGCCGCGATGTCGGGCGAAGTGGCCGCCGCCCGCGCCGCGCAGCAAAAGGGCTACGCGCGCCGTACCAATCCTGCCGCGATCACCGGCTCGATTGATAGCAAACGCAAAATGGCCGATATCCCCTCGGAGGATGACGACCATCGATTGGTCGATCCCGACGCGCCGACGAGGCAGGCGGAGAGTCGCTCGCGCGAGCGCTTCCGCGACTGGTAATCGAATTCTTTTCTCCGGGCGAAGTGCGAGTGATCCGACGTTGATCACTTAAAGAATACCGATCTCGGTAACCCGAGGTCGTGGGAAGAGGGCCGGGGAGAGAGGGACACGAGGGACGAGCGCACTGGTTAACTCTTGGTGACCGGCACTCGCCGAAAGATGCACAATTTGTACGACGGGATTAATACGAAAGTACCGGTTGGCGTTTAGAACTTTCGCCTATGCGCGTCGTATTGGTTGACCCGAGCCGGACCGTTCTGAAATTTGTCTCGCGCCTTCTGGAAGCGCGCGGCGATGAGGTTCGCCCTTTCACCGATGGGCGCGCCGCGCTGGCTTATGTCGCGCAAGATCCGCTGGTGGATGCGCTCATCACCAGCGCCGAACCGATGTCGATCTCCGGACTTGAATTGTGTTGGGAAACGCGCCTGCTCGCCGGCGACCGGCGCTCCATCTACGTCATTCTGATGTCGTCGAACCAGGAGCGGCGCAATCTGATTGAAGCGCTTGATTCCGGCGCTGACGACTTTATCGGCAAGCCGCCCGCTGCAGAGGAGCTCTATGCCCGCCTGCGCGCTGCCGAGCGGCTCGCAACCATGCACCGAGACCTTGTACACCTCGCTTCGCTCGATCCGCTCACCGGCATCTTTAATCGCCGGGTATTCTTCGAGCGGGCGCAAGCGGCGCTGGCGCAGCGTTCCAAAAACGGCACGCTGGCCGCGATCATGCTCGACATCGATCATTTCAAGCGCATCAACGACGCCTACGGCCATGCCATGGGCGACCGGGCGATCCGTGAAATCGCCAGCCTGATTTCGGATACCGGCGAGGTCGTCGGACGGCTGGGCGGCGAGGAATTCGCCATGCTGCTCCCGGGCCGCGGCCTAGCCGGCGGCAAAGACATCGCCGAGCGCATGCGTCAGGAAATCATGACCCTTCGTCTGCCGGCAGATGACACGGTCGTGACGCTTACCTCCAGCTTCGGCGTCAGCGAATGGGTTGCGGGCGAGAGCGTCGATGAAACGCTGCGCCGCGCCGACATGGCGCTTTATTCCGCCAAGGCGGCGGGGCGCAACCGCGTCGTTACCACTGACGATGCCCTGGCGCTGAACGATTACACCGGCGAGGGCCGCCCGGTGCGCGCAGCACAACGGACCGACGCGCCGCCGGCTCAAGCCGACGCCACGACAAGCAGTTCGCGCTCGGCGGCCTGAAGGCGCCCGCGCCGCGCTGTCATGGCCCGCATTTGAGGCCTTATCACCGCACTCGCCACATCCTATATTACCTGCCGGGTGGCCGGTTCGTGCCGCCTCCTGGAGGATCGCAATGGCCCGCTTCCGTTTCCGTCATATTTTTGCGCTGCTCGCCGCCGTGGCGGTGATGAGCTTCATCATCGGCGAAGCCGACGCCCGCGTTGGCCGCGGCGGCAGTCTCGGCAGCCGTGGCGCGCGCACTTATTCGGCGCCGCCTCCGACCGCGACCGCGCCTTCCACGGCCGCGCCGATGCAGCGCACGATTACACAGCCGAATGCGACCCGGCCCACGACGCCGGCGACATCGCCGTCCCCCGGCCTTGCCGGCCGCTCCGGCGGATTGTTCGGCGGCGGATTGCTCGGTGGCTTGGCTGCCGGCTTCATCGGCGCCGGCCTGTTTGGCTTGCTCTTCGGCCACGGCTTTTTGGGTGGCCTCGGCGGCTTTGCCTCCTTCCTCGGCCTGCTCCTGCAGGTCGGGTTGGTGATCATCGTCGCCCGCCTGGCCTGGGCCTGGTGGCAGCGCCGTCAGCAGCAGCCGGCTTTGGCTTCCGGTCCGTCGATGCGAGACAACGCGACCGGCCAGGGCGGCGGCTTAGGCGGCTTCCTCGGCATGGGTGCGGGCGCCGGCGCTGCGGCGGCAGAAACCGGCGCGCCGCTGGAAATCGAGCCGAAGGATTTCGACGCCTTCGAGCAATTGCTTGAGGAAATCCAGCAGGGCTACAGCGACGAGGATCTGAACGCGCTGCGTTCGAATGTCACGCCGGAGATGCTGTCGTATTTTGCCGACGATCTGGCGGATAACGCCAGCCGCGGCGTGCACAACAAGGTCTCGGACGTGAAGCTGCTGCAGGGCGACCTGGCGGAAGCCTGGCGCGAAGGCGATACCGACTATGCGACCGTCGCCATGCGCTTCGGCCTGACCGACCAGACCCTCGACCGCACCACCGGACGCTTGGTGGAAGGCTCAACCAGCCCGATGGAAGCCACCGAGCTGTGGACCTTCCGCCGCACACGGGGCGGTTCCTGGATGCTCGCCGGTATCCAGCAGACCTGATCGCGACCACAATCGATTAAGAAAAGGCCGGGGTCAAAGCCCGGCCTTTT
>JAXDOO010000302.1:0-3389 GCA_034668865.1 Alphaproteobacteria bacterium | reverse complement strand
CGTAACACGTCCTGCCCGGAGCGAATGCCGCCGTCGAACATCACTTCGATCTCGGAGCCGACCGCATCGACGATCTTCGGCAACGCGGAGATGGTCGACGACGCGCCGTCGAGTTGCCGTCCACCATGATTGGAGACCACCAAGGCGCTGGCACCGCACTTGGCCGCAAAACTTGCGTCCTCCACGTCCAGCACGCCTTTGAGGATCAGCTTGCCCGGCCAGATGCTGCGGATCCATTCGACATCTTTCCAGCTCAGTGTCGGATCGAATTGGCCGGCGATCCAATGCGCCAGCGAATTGACGCTCTCCACGCCGCGCACGTGGCCGGCAAGATTGCCGAAATTCTTGCGTTTGCCGCGCAGCACGCTGAGCGCCCAGCCCGGCTTGGTCATGATGTCCAGCACGTTCTTGATGCGAATTTCCGGCGGCACCGTCATGCCATTCTTCACATCGGCATGGCGCTGGCCGAGCACCTGCAAATCGACGGTGAGAACCAGCGCGCTGCATTTCGCCGCGATGGCGCGCTCGATCAGAGCCCGTACGAAACCGCGGTCGCGCATCACGTAGAGCTGGAACCAGAACGGCTTGTCGACCGCCGCTGCCACGTCTTCGATCGAACAGATCGACATGGTGCTGAGCGTGAAAGGAATGCCGGCTGCCTGCGCTGCGCGTGCGGAAAGAATCTCTCCATCGCCATGCTGCATGCCGCACAGGCCGATCGGCGCGAGCGAGAACGGGAGCGCAGCCGGCTCGCCGATAATGCTGGTGCTGAGATCGCGCTCGGAGACATCCACCAGCACGCGCTGGCGCAATTTCAGCCGCAGCAGATCTTCGCGGTTGGCGCGCAGCGTTTCTTCGGAATAGGAGCCGCGGTCGGCATAGTCGAAAAAGGCGCGCGGCACGCGGCGGCGGGCAAGCTCCCGCAAGTCGTCAATACAGGTGATAGAGGTCATTTGCCCCACTTCGCGCAATCCCCGCCAGCTTCGTAGCATTGTAATCCGCAAGCGAATAGCGCGCCCGCTTAGCCAATGGCATCCGGCGGAACCCCAGCCCTTTCGAAACGTTGTTTCCGAGTCTCAGGAAAACAAAGGAGAAGCCCATGGGAGCTCAATCCAGAGATCCCGGTAAGACCCACGCCGGCAAGACCCGCGGCGGCGATGCCGATGTGAAAAAGCCGCCGGCGGAAAAGCAGCGCGATGCCAAGGAAAAGGCGCTGGATCAGGGTCTGGAAGAGAGCTTCCCAGGGTCCGACCCGGTTAATATTACCCAGCCTTCGCCGAGCAAAAAAGATAAGGATTGTACCTAACCCTGGAAGTGGTAAGCCGTTGAGCCGGCGTGGAATATTACCCCCGGCGGGCTTTCGCCAGCGGCCATTTTTTAGGATGCGCTACGCGTAAAGGTTGCTAACGGTTTTTTACCCAATTGAATATGGATCGCCATAAGATAGCCGCGCTTGCCAAGCCGGCAGCCGCAGGCTCGAACAGGAACACTATGGTCCGCAGATATTTTGGCACAGACGGCATTCGCGGCCGGGCCAATGGCGTCATTACCCCTGAACTCGCACTTCGCGTCGGCCAGGCGACCGGAACGGTCTTCCGGCGGGGCGACCATCGCCACCGCGTGGTCATCGGCAAGGACACGCGCCTCTCCGGCTACATGATCGAGACCGCGCTGGTCGCGGGCTTCACGTCGGTCGGCATGGATGTCCTGCTGCTCGGCCCGATGCCGACACCGGCCGTCGCTATGCTCACCCGTTCCATGCGGGCCGACCTTGGCGTGATGATCTCCGCCTCGCACAATCCCTACGACGACAACGGGATCAAGCTGTTTGGGCCGGATGGTTATAAACTCACCGATGAGCTTGAACATGAGATCGAGAAACTGATCGACGGCAATGTCTCCAAGCGCCTGGCCAAAAGCGCCGATCTCGGCCGCGCCAAGCGCATCGACGGCGTGCATGATCGATACATCGAATTTGCCAAGCGCACCTTGCCGAAAAACATGAGCCTTGAGGGCCTGCGCGTGGTGGTGGATTGCGCCAACGGCGCGGCTTATCGGGTCGCCCCCGAGGCGCTGTGGGAGCTTGGCGCCGAGGTCTTCCCTGTCGGCGTCGACCCGGATGGCTTCAATATCAACAAGGATTGCGGCTCCACCGCGCCGGACACGCTGCGTCGTAAGGTAGTGGAAATGCGCGCCGACGTGGGCATCGCGCTCGACGGCGATGCCGACCGCGTCATCGTGGTCGACGAGCGCGGGCGCATCGTCGACGGCGATCAGCTGATGGCGGTGATCGCAGAGAGCTGGAAAGAGGACGATCGTCTGGCGAGGCCGGGCATCGTCGGCACCGTCATGTCCAATCTCGGGCTGGAGCGGCACCTGAAGGGGAAGAAGATTGAACTGGTTCGCACCCCGGTGGGCGATCGCTACATACTCGAGCACATGCGCGAGCACGGTTATAATGTCGGGGGCGAGCCGTCCGGCCACATCATCCTGTCGGATTATGCCACCACCGGCGACGGCTTCGTCGCGGCGTTGCAGGTGCTCGCGGTGGTGAAGAAGAACAACCGGCCTGTGTCCGAGGTCTGTCACCGCTTCGATCCGCTGCCGCAGATACTCAAGAATGTCCGGTATCGGAACGGCCAGCCGTTGGAACATGCCGAGGTGCGTTCCGCCATCGCTGACGCCGAGCAGCGTCTCGGCCGTAAAGGCCGCCTGATCATCCGGCCGTCCGGCACCGAGCCGGTCATCCGTGTGATGGGCGAGGGCGACGACAAGATTCTGGTCGAGGAAGTCGTCGACGGCATTGTCGACGCGCTCAACCACGTCGCCGCCTGACCTCTGCTTCAGCCGCCAGATCAGGCGATAACCTAGTTTAATGCGACGACCGCCCAGAGCCCGCAGCAGCGGGCTCTGGGCGCTTTCGCCGGTGAGCGTGGTTAAAATTCGTCGTTAAAAATCATGGTTAAGCATCGTTTAACGGTTTTCTGAGATCGTTCCTTCGCTCGATTTGTTCGTATGGCCCCGCAGGCCGGTGAGAGAAGGAATTGAACATGCGCAGTGCCCGCACCTGGGTGATGGTTGGAAGCGTTATGCTGGCAGCGAGCGCGGCGAACGCCGCCGATATGCCGGTTCCTCAGCCGCTACCGCCGGTGGAAATCGGCGCCTGGTATCTGCGCGGCGACATCGGCTTCACGAATCAGAAGGTCGACAAGGTAGAGAACAAGCTCATCGATCGGGCGGATCGGGTGCAGGTCATCAATTCCGACTTCGACAGTGCCGGCTTGTTCGGTCTCGGTGTCGGATACCAGCTCAACAATTGGCTGCGCGTCGATGTCACCGGCGAATATCGGATGAACTCATCCTATAACGGCCTCGACGTGCTCTCGTTT
>JAXDOO010000301.1:0-5903 GCA_034668865.1 Alphaproteobacteria bacterium | reverse complement strand
GCACCGGCAGCCGGCGGCGCTCGGATAACAGGGTCAGCACCGCGGCGGCGGTTTCTTCGATCGAGCGGCGGGACACATCGATCAGCGGCCAATTGTATTTGGCGCAGAGTTTCTTGGAGAAGGCGAGTTCCGCGGCCACCGCCTCGCGATCGATATATTGATGATTGTCGTCATGTGCATTCAACCCGAGCAGACGGTTCTGCCGAATCTGCACGATGCGCTCGGGGCTGGCATAAAGCCCGACCACCAGCGGCTTGATGAGCGTTTCGAGCTGGGACTCATAAGATACGCCCGGCACCAGCGGGATATTGCCGGTCTTTACCCCACGGTTTGCCAGATAAATGGATGTCGGCGTTTTGGAGGTGCGGGACACTCCCAGCAGCACCACGTCGGCCTCTTCGAGATCTTCCGGATGCTGGCCGTCATCATGCAGCATGGTGTAATTCAGCGCATCGATGCGTTTGAAATATTCAGCGTTCAACGTGTGCTGGGCACCAACGCGATGGGTGGATTCGGAGCCGAGATAGGATTGCAGAAGCTGCAGCACCGGCCCCAGGATCGACATGCAGGGCAGGCTGAGCTCACGGCATTTCGTCTCCAGCCGTTCGACCAGATCATCTTCCAACAAGGTGTAGAGCACGATGCCGGGAGACTCTTCGATCTCGGCCAGGACGCGATCAAGCTGCTTTTGGTTCCGGATCAAGGGATAAATATGCTCGACCGGCAATACCTTGGCATATTGCGCCGTCGCCGCCCGGGCCACCGTGATAAGCGTCTCGCCGGTAGCATCCGAGATCAGATGCAGATGAAAGTAGCTGCCAGTTTTTTGCGGCATGGAAAGATGGCACTTAACCTGTGGACAGTTGGGGAGGAGGCCATGGCTGGAGCTTCAGTGCAAGCCGCAGACCGGAAATCCTTAATTTGTCTCCACACAGCTGCCGTCCGGGGAAGGATAAAAAGCGGCCCGCCTGATAACGGTGACATGTGGGTAATTCTCCCGACGGCGGCAACGACAAAGGCTGCAGGGGCTTCATCGCTTGCTATTTTGAGGTGGAGTTATCAACGGCTTCTTGCTGTCGGAGAACGGGGATAACTGAAATGCTGCCGATCGAATGTGAATCACAACTTATGAGTCTTATTCACGTACTAACTATAACAAACCCAAGATTCTAAAAGTTTATGAGGGAAGCAGGGTGTAAGCAGGTTGGTGGTGGGAAAAACTTTCCTTGAGGCTCTCAAAGGTCATCGTCAGCCTATTCCTCCGGTTTGGATGATGCGGCAGGCGGGACGCTATTTGCCGGAATATCGGGCGGTTCGGGAACAGGCGGGCGGCTTTCTCGATCTGTGTTTCAATCCCAAGCTGGCGGCGGAAGTCACTTTGCAACCGGTGCGCCGCTTTCATTTCGACGCCGCGATTTTGTTTTCCGATATTTTGGTCATTCCGCATGCGCTCGGACAGAGGGTAGGTTTTGAGGCCGGCGAAGGTCCCAGGCTAACGCCACTGCAGGAATTGGGAGGACTTGCCGCGCTGCGCGATGAGGTTGATCAGAAGACGCTTGCGCCGGTTTATGAAACTGTCAGCTTGGTGAAGGCAGCGCTGCCGGACAATGTAGCTCTGATCGGATTTTGCGGCGCACCTTGGACGGTGGCGACCTATATGATCGCGGGCCGCGGCACACCGGACCAGGGGCCGGCACGGACTTTTGCCTATCGCGAGCCGGACATTTTCTCAGCCTTGATCGATCGGCTGGTGCAGGCTTCCGCCGACTATCTGGTGCTGCAGCTCAGAGCCGGAGCCGAAGCGGTGCAGCTGTTCGATACCTGGGCTGGCGTATTGGCGCCGGAGGAATTCGAGCGCTGGTGCGTACAGCCTGCAAAAAAGATCGTCGCATTGCTGCGCCGGGACGTACCGGAGGCAAAAATTATTGCCTTCCCGCGCGGAGCCGGCACGAACTTGCTGCGCTACATCGAGCAGGTGCCGATCGATGCCGTCGGTCTCGATTGGGCAATTGACCGAACTTTCGCCCGCGAGCAGATTCAAAGCCGCGTGCCGGTGCAGGGTAATCTCGATCCGCTTGCCCTTCTTGCCGGCGGTGCTGCGCTCGACCATGCGGTGGACCTGACGCTCGAGGCTTTTGGGGCTAGGCCTTTCATCTTCAATCTCGGCCACGGCATCCTGCCTGAGACGCCGATCGCGCATGTCGAACAGATGCTCAAGCGGGTGCGCGGATGACTGACGTTTATCTCTGGCTGAAAGCCTTTCACATCATCGCGGTGATCGCCTGGATGGCCGGGATGCTCTATCTGCCCCGGCTGTTCGTTTACCACTGCCAGGCCGAACCGGGGTCCAGACAGTCGGAAACCTTCAAGCTGATGGAATGGCGGCTGCTGAAGCTGATCATCAATCCGGCGATGATCGCAACCTGGCTGCTTGGCCTCACGCTGATCTGGCTGATGGGCCAAGACGCGTTTCTGCAAGCCGGCTGGCTGCACCCAAAACTCGCGCTCGTCGTGGCGATGTCCGTTGTGCACGGATTTTTTGTCCGTTGGGTTAAGGATTTCGCTACCGACAGCAATGCCCATTCCCAGAAATTCTATCGCATTGCCAATGAGATACCGACGGCGCTACTGATCCTGATCGTCATATTGGCGGTGGTGAAGCCGTTCTAGCCGCGATCCAAAACCCTTGCACAAAAGCCGATCGTTCCGTATCTTGGCGTCTCCCTCCGAACGTAGGCGGATGCATAGAGTTCCGGCGCCGGATTGTAGGCCGGTCGGTGCATCGGGTTCCGGGGCGCTTCCAGCCCCCTCCTCCCAAGACCTGCGATTCTTTTCCGACGAGCGACCCCATTCACTCACCCGCCGTCGATATTCTCCCACCACCAGGACTGCCCCGCATGCGGGAAATGAAACTCCAGGACCTCAAAACTAAATCCCCCCCTGAACTTCTGGCTTTCGCTGAAGAGCACCAGGTTGAAAACGCGAGCACCCTGCGCAAGCAGGAGCTGATGTTCGCGATCCTCAAGCAGATGGCGGCGCAAGAAGTCGATATCATCGGCGAAGGCGTGGTCGAGGTATTGTCGGACGGCTTCGGTTTCCTGCGCTCTCCGGAAGCAAATTACTTGCCGGGCCCGGACGACATCTACGTCTCGCCTTCGCAGATTCGCCGCTTCGGTTTGCGCACCGGGGATACCATCGACGGCCATATCCGCTCGCCGAAGGAAGGCGAGCGCTATTTCGCGCTGCTCAAGGTCAACACCATCAATTTCGAGGATCCAGAGAAGGCGCGCCACAAGATAAACTTCGACAACCTCACGCCGCTCTATCCCGACGAGCGGTTGAAGATGGAGATCGACGACCCGACGCGGAAAGACCTGTCCGCCCGCGTCATCGACATCGTCTCGCCGATCGGAAAGGGCCAGCGCGCGCTGATCGTCTCACCGCCGCGCACCGGCAAGACCGTGCTGTTGCAGAACATCGCGCATTCGATCTCGGACAATCATCCGGAATGCTTCCTGATCGTGCTGCTCATCGACGAGCGGCCGGAGGAAGTGACCGACATGCAGCGCTCGGTGAAGGGCGAGGTCGTCTCCTCTACCTTCGACGAGCCGGCTTCGCGTCACGTGGCCGTGGCGGAAATGGTAATCGAAAAGGCCAAGCGCCTGGTCGAGCACGGCCGCGACGTGGTGATCCTGCTCGATTCCATCACCCGGCTGGGCCGCGCCTATAACACAGTGGTGCCGTCCTCCGGCAAGGTGCTCACCGGCGGCGTGGACGCCAACGCCTTACAGCGGCCGAAGCGCTTCTTCGGCGCCGCGCGCAATATCGAAGAAGGCGGCTCGCTCACCATCATCGCCACCGCGCTGATCGATACCGGCAGCCGCATGGACGAAGTGATTTTCGAAGAGTTCAAAGGCACCGGTAACTCGGAAATCATCCTCGATCGCAAGGTGGCCGACAAGCGCACCTTCCCGGCGATCGACATCACCCGTTCCGGCACCCGCAAGGAAGAACTGCTCACCGATCCGCAACAACTCAAGAAGATGTATGTCCTGCGCCGCATCCTCAATCCGAAGGGCACCATGGACGCCATCGACTTCCTGCTCGACAAGTTCCGCAACACCAAGAACAACGCGGAATTCTTCGAATCGATGAACACCTGATCTCGGTCACATGACGGAACTGAAAAGAGCCGGGGCCCTGCCCCGGCTCTTTGTTTTTGGCCATCGCTGCGCTAACCTTGTGCCCAATCCGGATTAACCGGAATTGATGGGAGGCGGCGTCAATGAGAATCCAGAAAACTTCGATCATTGCGATAGCGGTGGCCGGTGGGCTATGCGGCAGCCTGGCGGTCGCGCAGGAATTGGCGACCTATCCGATCCTGGGCGGCGCCCAGGAAAAGCAGCCGGGCTACGGCGAGATCGAGAATTTCACCATCCTCGGTTACAGCGACCTCAATGGCTGGGACCGTCCGACCGAGATTCGGGTCAGCCCCGACGGCAAATACGCCTTCATGGCGAGCAATCCGCCGCCGGTTGAGGGCAAGAACAACGGCGGCACCATCGCCGACGTCAGCGATCCCAAAAACATCAAGGTGGTCGCGCACGTCACCAATGGGCCGACCGAACACAGCCAGTATATCGACCTGGTCGGCAACACGCTGGTGATCAACCAGGAGCAGATGCGCGTGCGCGATCGCGCCTTGCGCGGCAAAGGCACCTTCAATCCCGGCATCCGGATGTTCGATGTCAGCGATCCCACCAAGCCGGTGGAGAAATCCTATTTCAAGAGCGACGAACCAGGCGAAGGCCGCGAAGGCGTGCATGGATTCTGGACGCAGGACCATCCCACGGCCGGAAAGCTTGCGTTCCTGGCCGCCACCAAGGACGGATATTTTGGCAACATTCTTTTGATCGTGGACATCAACGACGCGGCGAATCCGAAGGAAATCGCTCGCTGGTGGTATCCCGGCACATGCATTGAATGCGGCGAAAAGCCCGGACCCAACTGGATCAAGAATGACAATGGTGGGCGCATGGGCCTGCCCAACATTCTCGTCTCGTTGCACGACGTGACCACTTACAAAAACCGCGCCTATCTGTCTTACCGGGACCAGGGCGTGGTGATCCTCGACATCACCGATATCAAGAAACCGACCTTCATCAGCCAGATCAAATGGACGCCGCCGGTGGAGGCCAATACCCATAGCGTTGGCGTTGTCGTGCCGAAGAGCGGGGACCTGCCCGAGCTGCTGGTCGTCACCGACGAGATCAACCGCATCTGCCCGTGGGGCTATATGCATATCCTTGACGTGCGGGATGAGAAACATCCCAACAAGATCTCCACCTTCCGCCTGCCACTGAACAAATTTTGCCCGCCGGATCGCCCGGGCCGCGATTTCGGTGTGCATGACGTCGACCGCATGATCCGCGGCAACATCGTCTTCAGTTCATGGCAGCAGTCGGGTTTCTGGGCGATCGATATTTCCGATCCCTACGCGCCGAAGGCGGTCGGCCATTTCGTGCCGCCGGTGTTCACCCGCGGCGGGCTGGACTTTTCCACCGCGGATGATGTCTTCGTGCATGACAATGGGTTGATCTATTTCACCTCCAATGAGCCTGGCGGCGGATTGTGGATTATGAAATATACGCCGGGCGTCAAAGGCAAGGTGACGTGGAACGCCGACCAAAAGAGCGTCAGCGTCACCAACGAGACCGCCGCACGTTGATAAACCGCGCGCAAATGCATCAGGCGGCGCCCATAAGGCGCCGCTTTTTTCTCTGCGGGCTGTTGGCTTGCGCCGTGTTTCCAGCCATTGGGCGTGCACAGGAAGTCCGCCGCTTCGATCTCGCGCTGAAGGCGGGCGAACTTCCGAAAGATCAGCGCATCATCAAGGTGAAGCA
>JAXDOO010000300.1:0-17535 GCA_034668865.1 Alphaproteobacteria bacterium | reverse complement strand
CGTAGCGCTGGTTGACTCGCGGCTGGAGGCAAACAGGAAGAAAGCAGCTTAGCTCACGCTCCCAAATCCGGAGGATGCAGATGCTGAAGTCCTCGCGTGCGAAACTGATGCTGGCCGCCGCCCTGGTGGTGCTCGTTCCATTCACCGCAAAGGCACAAGGCCAAGCCGGCGGCTTGCTCGACGGTAATGGCAAGGAGCTGGTCGCGGGAATCTGTACCGGCTGCCATGCCACCGACCAGATTACGCGCTCCTCCGGCTACAGCCCCGAGCACTGGAAGGAGCTGACAGGCACGATGATCGACATGTCGGGCGATCCGGCCACGCGGGACGCGATCACGCAATATCTCGCCGAAAAATTCCCGCCGAATACGCTGCGCGCCCCGAAAATGGTGCCGGGGCCCGTGCAGGTCGAATTTAAGGAATGGCAGACGCCGACGCTTGGACAACGCACGCGCGATCCGGTCGAGGCGCAGGATGGGACGATCTGGTGGGCCGGCCAGTTCGGCAATCTGATCGGCCGGCTCAATCCGGCGACCGGCGAGATGAAGGAATATCCGCTGCCGCCGAACGCCAAGCCGCATACCATTACGCTGGATGCACAAGGCACCCCTTGGTACTCCGGCAACATGAATGGGACGGTCGGCAAGGTCGATCCTGCCACCGGCAAGGTCACCGAATACAAGATGCCGGATCCCAAGGCGAAAGACCCGCACACGATCGTCTTCGATACGAAAGGGATTCTGTGGTTCACGCTGCAGAATTCCAACATGATCGGCCGGCTCGATCCCGCGACCGGCGAGATCAAATTGGTCGACGCGCCGGTGGCGAATGCGAAGCCCTACGGCATCAAGATCGACGCGCAGGGCACGCCGTGGGTGTCATGCAACGGCGCGGCTTGCCTGCTGAAGCTCGATCCCGCAACCATGGCGGTGACGGAAGTGAAATTGACCCTGCCGGGTACCACGGTGCGACGCCTCGACATCGCCGAGGACGGCATGATCTGGTACGTCAATTCCGGGCAGGGCCGGCTCGGCCGTTACAACCCGAAGACCGGCGAATCCAAGGAATGGATGTCACCGAGCGGTCCGAAGTCGCATCCTTATGCCATCGTCGTGGTCAACGGCATCGTCTGGTACAACGAGTCCGGCATGCGACCGGATGCGCTCGTGCGCTTCGATCCGCAGACCGAAACCTTCCAGAGCTGGGCGGTCCCGTCGGGCAACGTCTATGCCGGAATCATTCGGCATATGCGCGCGGCGCGTGACGGCAGCCTGCTGACCCACCAGACCAGCACCAACCGCATCATAAGGGTGACGGAGAAGCGGCGCGCGGCGAGCCGCTAGGCGACCTTTCGCACCATCTTCTCCAGATGGGCGACTACCCGGTCGACATGCATCACGTCGGCGTATTTGTGATGCATGTCGAACAGGTTGACCTTGTGGCTCAGCATCGAGCGATCGAAGGTGCATTCCTCCACCACGGTGTTGTGGAAGCCGTAGGAATAGGCGTCCACCGTGGAAGCGCGCACGCAGCCTGACGTGCTCTCCCCGCAAATGATCAGGCTTTCGACGCGCAGGAGCCGAAGCTGCGCAACCAGCGGCGTGCCGAAAAAGGCGGAAGCGCGCTCCTTGTAGATCACGCGCTCGCCCGGCTGTGGCGCCAGCGCCTCGATGATCGCATATTGCTCTTCAGTCTCGCCGTGCATCTGGCGATTAGTCGATTTCACGCCGCCGGTGTCGGCATGGCGCGTCGTATAGATCACCGGCACACCGGCGGCGCGGGCGGCCTTGAATAGCCGCTGGGTCGGCTCGATCGCCTTCCAGGCATTCTCGCCACAGGAGCCGGGATGCGCGCGGTTGGCTTCGCGGACCGGAATATTCCCGCCGCGATAGGCGTTGCGATAGAGATCGATGGCCAGTACCGCCGGCGCCGGCCCGACATAGGTCTCGCGATGATAGGCGGCGTAGATTTCGAGGATTTCCTCGTCGACGACGTCCTTCCAGCAATGATTGTTGAAATCGGTCATGGCGCTGCCGTTTACTCTCCCCGCACCAGATGGCGCGTGCGTTCCACGATCTTCTGCGGATATTGGTAAAGACGGCGCAGAATGTCTTCCGCTTCTTGCGCCAAAATTGGCTGTACCGGCAGGCCGGACTTCTGCGCGTCCGCCAGCAGCTCCGGATCCTGCAGCATCTTCTGGAAGGCCGTGCGTAATATCGCGAGACGCTCCGGCGGCAACTCGGGCGGCGCGATAAAGGGACGGCCGAGTGAAAGCCGCGACAACAAGAGCTCGATCACCTGCCGGTCCTGTTCTTTGGTGACATAGTCCAGCACGCCAGGCACGTCCGGCAGCTTCGGGTCTTTCTGCAGGGTCATCTGCACGACCAGCTTCATCTGGCCTTTGACTATCTGGTCCTCCACATAGGCGCGGGCATTGGCCGAATAGCCGGTGATGAACAAGCCGTGCAATTCGCCACGCTCGATCGCCAGAAAAATCTCCGGCTGCGCCTTGTAGATCGGGATCACCTTGATGCGGGTGCCGAACAGCTCATTGAATAACCGGACATAGGTGGCGGCATCGTTCTCGCTGCCGGTGGAGCCGAAGAACAGCTCGGTCTTTTTGGCATCTTCTACGGTTTGCGCCGGCGCCTTGGTAGAGACGACCCCCATGCCGGCTTCGCGCGCCATGCTGCCGAGCCAAGTGAGCTTGAGCGGATCGAAGCGCGCCTTGGACTCCTCGCCGTAAAGCAGTGGCGCGGTTGGGATTGCGCGGTCGAACAGAGCGAAGACGGTGCCGTCTCTCGGCGCGATATTGTAGATGTGATTGGCGGCCACCATTCCCCCGGCGCCCGGCATGTTCTGCACCACAATATTGGGCTGGCCGGGGATGTGCTTGCCGATATGGCGGGCCACCATGCGGGTATAAGCGTCGTAGCCGCCGCCTGGTCCGGTGGGTGCGATGATGGTGACAGTCTTGCCGCGCCAGAATTCAGTTTCCTGCGCAACAGCCGGCGACAGGCAGGCGCCGAGCCAGAGCGCCGCACCGGCACAATTCATCAGAAAAGCCGACGAAAACAGTCGCAGGATGTCACCTCGTGTTGACGGCCACGCCATAGAGCGCGCCCCATCATTAACGTAACTTTACGGCTGTCAATACGGCGAAGGAGCGTGAGGCACGTCCGGCGGCGACCGGTTCCTCCCGGATCAAGTCCGGGCCAGGCTCACGCCTAGAGCGAGAAGCTGGTGCCGCAACCGCAGGAGGCGGTGACGTTCGGGTTATTCACTTTGAACGAGGCGCCGATCAAGTCGTCCACGAAATCGATCTGCGAACCCGCCAGATATCCGAGCGAGACCGGATCGATCAGCACAGTGGCCGCCTCGCGCGTGATCACAAAATCATCGCTGGCCTGCTCATGTTCGATGTCGAACTTGTACTGGAATCCGGAACAGCCGCCACCCTCGACGCTCACGCGCAGCTTGGCGCCCGGTGCCTCGCGACCGAGGATCTCGCCGATCTTGCGTGCCGCCTGCTCGGTGACGACGACTGCGGTGGTCATTGGGCACTCATCTGCTGTTACGGTCTGATATATAAGGCCTTTTTCGGGGGCGACAAGACCCCAAGGCGGCCGGGTTATTTACCACTCTTCAGCAGATCGCGGACTTTCTTGGCCACGTCCATGCGCACGCGCATTTGCCAATCGATGTCGGTGTAGTCGGAATATTGCACGCCGGGCTTGGGGATAACGCGCGGATCGAGGAAGGATTCGTCGGTATCTGTGCGCATGGTCGCGGCCTGCGCATTCCTCGAATAGAGCTCGAGCGCTTCTTTTCCCGCCATCCAGTTCACGAATACCTTTGCGGCATTCGGATGCGGCGCTTTGTTGGCGACGCTGAGCAGGGACGGCGCGGGGGTGACGCGGTTTTGAATACCGTCGAGCTCAAAGAGCTCCACGAGCTTGTAACCTTCGTTCACCAGCGCGCGCATGTCGTCGATGTGGCAGGTCAGGCAGATCGGAGCGCTGCCGCGCGCGAGCCAGTCGCTCAGCTGACGCCGGTCGCGCTGCACGATGGCCTGCTGGTCGATATAGAGCTGTTTAACGAATTCCGGGCCGATCTGGGTGTAGAAATGCGCCGCGCTGCCGGCGCCGGCTCCGCCTGCGGCGGCCGGGTCCTCGGTGGCGATCTTGCCTTTCCATTTCGGATTCAGCAGGTCCTTGACGTGACGCATCTCCTCCGGCTTCACGTAATCCTGATTGACAACCATGTGGCTATCGACGCTTCGGAACATCAACAGCAGATATTGTTTGTCCGGATCGGCAAATGGGATTACGCCGCCCTTCCACTTCGAAGGATCGGTCACCTCCGGCAGGACCAGCATGGGCTTCAGCGGATCGATCATCTTCTCGGCATAGAGCACCGAGATGCTGGTTCCGCCATTCGACATGAAGACGTCCACCGAATAAATCCCGGCGGCGCGCTCGGTGCGCACCTTGCCCACCGTCGTGCTGGACTGTCCGGCGATAAGCTCGACCTTGATGCCGTAGCGCTCGGTGAATTTCGGCAGGATTTCGTTGCGCATCGCCGGGGAGGGCTGGCCGAGCACGACAACCGTGCCCTCCTGCTTCGCGGCGGCAAGGGTTTCTTCCCAGTCCTTCTGCCAGTTTGCGGTTTGCGCCTGCGCGAGCGATGTCAGCGCGAGCAACGCAAACAAGGCCGCGAACTTACCGGCTCGTAGCATCTTCATTCCCCCTGCCTCGGACGGTGGTTTCTTCCCGGGCGGCATATGCGCGAAGTCAATTCCGGATGTCTTGCAGGAACAGGCTGGTCGGAATTTCATGGCCGAGGGCCCGCTTCTTGACTTCTTCATAGACTTTGCCGGCGACGGCGTAGAATTGCGCCCCCTGCAGGTTACCGCGTTCCGAATAGGTGATCTGGTCTGCCGAGGTGCGGCCTTTTGCCTTGCCGCTGAGCAGGTCGGCGAGCGTGATCCGCTTGTCCGGAAGGGCAACGCCGTGGGCACGGCCTTTGATGCGCCCATCGCCATGCTTGGGCGCACGCGGACGCGCCTCATAACCGATATGCTCCGCGTCCGTCGTAAGCTCCGGATGCCCGACCGGCGCCGGGCTGTCTCCGAAGCGGAGATAGGCATCGACGCGCGCGAGCGCCTTCGGATCCGGCTTGCCGCTGCCGCCGACCACCACGATATGCGCGCCCTTTTCGATCAGGCTGCCATCGGTCACCGACACCGCGGAGTCGGTCAGGGCCGCGACGATATGCGCGCCCTTGTAGATGTCCTCCGGCTTGTCACAGACTTTGACCTCGATGTTGTAGCGGTGGCGCATTTCATCGGCGAAATTTTCGCGGTTTGCTTTGGTCGGACTGAAGACCTGCAGCTTCTTGATGGTGCGCACGGCGTTGAACGCCTGCATGTGGGTGCGCGCCATGCCGCCGGAACCCAGCATGCCCACCACTTCGGCGTCTTCATTGGCCATATATTTGGCGCCGATGCCGCCGTCGGCGCCCACGCGCATGTGCTGCAGCACGCCATCATTGATGATCGCCAGCGGCTCGCCAGTCTCGATCGAGGTGAGCAGGATAAGGCCGCAATAGAGGCCAGGCTTGGTGCAGTATTTTTCTTGCGTGGTCACACCGTTGTAATTGTCTTCCCAAATGATGTCAGACTTCATGCGGATGGCGAAATAGCCCGAGGTCGAGCCACCTTCCATGGTGCCCCATTGGTAGTTCTTCTTCGGATCGCTGGTGGGAATGCGGATGTCGATGCGCGGGCGGCAGACCGCTTCGCCGATGGCAAGATTCTTGTATGATTCCTCCAGCGCTGCGATGGTGATTTCCATCGTCAGCACCTTCTCGACTTCGTGATTATTGATAATCAATGTCATCGGCGCGTTTTCCCCATTGGTATACGCCATTTCGTCTGCGGCAGGCGGTGCGCATTGTTTATCAGTGCCTGGCGCGATAGTTAAGGCCGGCAAGGGGCGGCGATTTAAGGCGAGAGGATGATGGCAATCGATGCCGACGGGCGCGCCGTCTATGCCGCGGATCCCGGCGAAAGCCGCGGCCGGCGCCACTTCGAGCCGCCAAGCCCGACGCGCAACGCCTTTCGCCGTGATTGCGATCGGCTGATTCATGCCACCGCTTTCCGGCGGCTCAAGTACAAGACGCAGGTTTTCGTCTTCCACGAAGGCGATCACTATCGCACCCGGCTGACGCACACTCTCGAGGTGACGCAGGTCGCGCGTGCGCTGGCGCGGGCGCTGCGGCTCGACGAGGATTTGAGCGAGGCCTTGGCGCTGGCGCATGACCTCGGCCACCCGCCTTTCGGCCATGCGGGGGAGCGGGCGCTGGACGCCTGCCTGCGCGAGCACGGCGGCTTCGATCACAACGCGCAGACGCTGCGCATCGTCACCGAACTGGAGCGACGCTATCCCGACTTCAACGGCCTCAATCTTACCTGGGAAACCCTGGAAGGGATCGTCAAGCACAATGGGCCGCTGACGACGACAAGCGGCGACCCGGTCGGGCGCTATCGGGTGCAAGGCCTGCCGGAGGCGATCCGCCACTACAATGCGATCCAGGACTTGGAGCTATGGAGCCATGCTGGCGCGGAAGCGCAGGCAGCGGCCATTGCGGATGATATCGCCTATGACGCACACGACATCGACGATGGCTTGCGCGCCGGCCTGTTCGCGCTCGACGATATCGCCAAGGTGCCGGTGGTCGGCAGCCTGCTCGCAGCGATCCGGGCGGATTATCCCAAGCTGGAAAGCGAGCGGCTCGTGCATGAGCTGGTGCGCCGTCTGATCGGAGCCATGATCGAGGATGTGATTGCAGAGACAGGGCGGCGGCTGGCAGCGGCGAAGCCGAAGTCGGCCGCGGAAGTGCGGCGTGCCGAACGGCCGGTGGTTGGATTTTCACCGGAAACGGCCAAGAGCGATGCGGCGATCAAGGGCTTTCTTTATCCGCGCATGTATCACCACGCCCGCATCGAACGGATAATGAAAGATGCTGAAAAAGTCGTGCGCGACCTGTTCGAGCATTTCCGCGCCAGACCGGAGGATATGCCGGTGGAGTGGAGTGCCGGCAGCGACGATCACGCGCGGGTGCGCGGCATCGCCGATTTTATCGCCGGGATGACCGACCGCTATGCCTTGATCGAGCACGCACGGTTTTTTCCCAGCACACCGGATTTGCGATGAGGCGGGGCGGGCGTTAATCCGGCTTCGCGAGCGGCGCAACGGCAGGCCCGTTCAGCGCGGTGCCGTCGGGCGCGAAATGCGATCCATGGCACGGGCAGTCCCAGCAGGTTTCGAGCGAATTCCAATGCACATGGCAGCCGAGATGGGTGCATTTTGCCGAGCGCAGATGCAGTTTGCCCTTGGGATCACGATAAGCGGCAATCTTCTGCAGGCCTTGCCGCACGATCGCGCCATCGCCTGGCTTTAGCTCGTCGAGTGAGGAGATTTCGCCTGGCGCGATATATTCCGCGAAATTCTTCAGTGGCGTGACATTCTCGCTGATGAAATTCTGCACCGCCGATCCGGTCTTGCGGGACGGATCATAAAGCTCGCTCCATGCGCTCTGGCCTTGCAGGATCAAATCCCTGAGCACCAGGCTGGCGACCACGCCGTGCGTGATACCCTGGCCGGAATCGCCGGTGACTACAAAGATGTTTTCATTGCCGGGATTGCGGCCGATGAAAGCGGAATAGTCCACCGGATCCATGACCTGTCCCGACCAGCGGTGCGTGACGCTGCCGAGTTTCGGCAGCAGGTTGCGGATCCAGGCTTCGATCGCTTCAAAACGCTGCTCGCCATCGTCAGCTTCGCCAGTCTTGTGGTCCGCGCCGCCGGCGATGTCGTTATCGAAATTTCCCCGTCCCGGTTGCAGGCGCACCTAGTGATAGGGATCGAGCGTGTCCCAGTAGAGCCCATCCTTCAGCGCATCCTTCGGGATCGTCAGCGCCATGGCATAAGTGCGATAGGGCGCCTGCTTGGCATGGATGACAACACGATCATTGATCGGTGAATTGGTCGCCACCACCCCCCAGCGCGCCCGCACCGTGCGGCCGTTTTCGGTTTGTACGATCACGCCATCCGCCTCCTCGCTGATCTCGTTGACCCGGGTATCGGCGAAGAGTTTTCCGCCTCTTTTCTCGATGCTGGCGGCGAGCCCGCGCAGATAGCGCAACGGGTGAAAGGTGCCCTGGTTGGGGTAGCGCAGGCAGCGTAGGTCTCCGAGCCCTTTGAACGGAATGCCGGTGTGCCATTCCACCGCCACGCCGACCTTCTTGGCCGCGTCATATTCGGCGTTGAGCTCCTCGGAAGGTTTTTTGCCCAAGGCCGGGAACAGGAATCCGTTCAGGCGACGGAAGCTGCAAGCGATCTTCTCCTTTTGCTGGATCGCCTCGATCCGGTCGATCGCCGCGGAATGGCTTTGATAAAAATCGCGCGCCAGCTTCTCGCCGCGCACGTTGATCAAGCTCTCGAAGCCGTCGTCTGAAGGCGAGGTCAGATGCGCCGTCGTACGCGAGGTCATGCCCTTGCCGATTTTGCCGCGGTCGAGCACCACGACCGAATGGCCTTGTTGGGACAGCTCGTAAGCGGTGGAAAGTCCGGCGATGCCGGACCCGATCACGACCGTGTCGGCGCGCTCGTCGCGCCTGAGGGTGGCCGCGTCCGGCGCCACGTCGGTGTCCATCCAAAGAGATTGGGTTTTTTCGTCGGCGACGTTCATTGCAGCCTTGCCTCGCTGCCAACGCGAAAACGCGGCAGGCGTTCCAATATTGAACTCTGGGGCTGTTGCGGGCGGCGGGAATACAGCCTGTTTTGACTCGCCCGGTTAATTGCGTTAGGCGCGGCGCGTAATCCCTTGTTTGATCGGCCTTTCCTGATGTCTGCGCAGAACATTTTCGCCCAGGTTCTCGACCGCGTCCGCGCCGCCAGTGACTCGCTGGTCGCGGCCGGCCAACTGCCCGCGGGCATCGACCAATCACGCGTTGTGGTGGAGCCGCCGCGCGATCTGAGCCATGGCGACATGGCCACGAACGCCGCCATGGTGCTGGCCAAGGATGCCCGCAAGAAGCCGCGCGAGTTGGCGGAGGCCATCGCCGCCAAGCTGCGGGCCGATCCTCTGATCGCGAAGGTCGATGTGGCGGGTCCGGGCTTCATCAACCTAACCCTGCATCCGGAAGGCTGGATCGAGGAGCTGCGCACGGTCATCGATGCCGGCCTGGACTATGGCCGCGGCGATGTGGGGCACGGCGAAGCGGTGAATGTGGAATATGTCTCGGCCAATCCGACCGGGCCGATGCATGTGGGGCATTGCCGCGGGGCGGTGTTCGGCGATGCGCTCGCCAATTTGCTCGCCTTCAGCGGCTTTAAGGTCACGCGCGAATACTACATCAACGACGCCGGCGCGCAGGTCGACGCGCTCGGCCGTTCAGCCTTCCTGCGCTATCGCGAGGCGCTGGGCGAGGATATTGGCGCCATCCCGGAAGGGCTTTATCCCGGCGACTATCTGAAGCCGGTAGGCCAGGCGCTCGCGAAGGAATACGGCGCGTCATTGAAGGATATGCCGGAAGACAAGTGGCTTCCGATCGTGCGCGCCAAAGCCATCGCGATGATGATGGACACAATCCGCGATGATCTCGCCGCGCTCGGCATCACCCATGAGGTTTTCTTCTCCGAGCGCGCGCTGCATGAGCCGCAAAAGGGTGGACCGAGCAAGATCGCCGAAACCGTCGCTTTCCTGGAGAAACAGGGCCTGCTCTATCGCGGCACGCTACCGCCTCCAAAAGGGATGGTGATGGAGGATTGGGAGCCGCGCGAGATGCTGCTATTCCGCGCCACCCAGTTCGGCGACGACGTCGACCGGCCGGTTCTCAAATCGGACGGCACCCCGGCCTACATCACGCCCGACATCGCCTATCACCGCGAAAAGTTCGCGCGCGGCTTCCGCAACATGATCATCGTGCTCGGCGCCGATCACTCAGGCTACATCAAACGGCTGAAGGCGGCGGTGGAGGCGGTCAGCGCCGGCGCGGCGACGCTCGACGTGAAGATATGCCAGCTCGTGCGCCTGCTACGCGCCGGCGAGCCGGTGAAAATGTCGAAGCGGTCTGGTGACTTCGTCACATTACGTGAAGTAGTAGATGAGGTCGGCCGCGACGCGGTGCGCTTCATGATGCTGTACCGCAAGAACGACGCGCCGCTCGATTTTGACCTCGCCAAGGTGATCGAGCAGTCGCGCGACAACCCCGTCTTTTACGTGCAATACGCTCATGCGCGGGGGCAATCGATCTTCCGCAACGCCGTCGAGGTGTTGCCCCATCTGCCAGCGGAGGACCGGAAACGGGCAAAGCTGCTGGGGACGGCGCCGCTCGATCGCCTCTCAGACGCCTCCGAGTTTGCGCTGATGCGACGGCTCGCGCTCTATCCGCGGGCTGTGGAAGCCGCCGCCTTGGCGCACGAGCCGCATCGGCTGGCGTTTTATCTCTACGAACTGGCCAGCGAATTTCATTCATTCTGGACGCAGGGCAATGATGCGCCACATTTACGCTTCATTATCCGAGATGATCCACAACTGACCCTGGCTCGCCTTGCCTTGGTGCAAG
This sequence comes from Alphaproteobacteria bacterium, assembly GCA_034668865.1. GTDB lineage: Bacteria > Pseudomonadota > Alphaproteobacteria > Rhizobiales > Xanthobacteraceae > CANKHA01. The sequence goes on along the minus strand of JAXDOO010000300.1, from coordinate 6,902 downwards.
GCATCGTTACGGTTCTCGCTTCGGGGCTTGCATCTCTCGGCGTCGGGGCGCCGCAGGAGATGCGGTAGGCGGGGGAACCGCGGGATTTCGGGCAACAACAACCGGCGGATAAAGCATGGCGGACAATAGCAATTTTCGCTCATACCAGCCGGCCGACCAGCGGCGGCCTGCCGGACCTGCAGACGGCAGCCGGGAAGGGGGCCCTGATGACAAAGACCCTCTGGCCGAATTGGCGCGATTAATCGGACAATCTGAACCTTTTGGCGACCTGGATAAGGATGCCCCTCGGTCCAACCCCGTCGAGAGCCGTCCTACGCCACCACCCATGATACCGCGGGTGCATACGCCGCCGACGTCTCCTTCCAAGAGTGATCCCTACGGTTCCCCGCCTCAGTTCGGCGCCAAGCAATTCGGCGGCTATACCGAGCCGCAGCAAGAGGCTTTCCAGCCGGCCTATGATCCTGCGATCTACGGCGCGCCTCAGAAGGAGCCTGCTGCCGCCTACCCTCCAGAGGATTACGACGATCCCTCACAGAGGCGGCAGGGCGGGCAGGCTTACGAAGACGATTACGGAGAGGAGCGTCCGCGCCGCGGCTTGAAGCTCGCCCTGGTCGTCGCGGGCCTGGCGATCATCGGAACCGGCGGTGTTTTTGGTTATGGCGCGATCTTCAGCCGCGGCCCTTCCGGCCCGCCGCCGGTGATTAAGGCCAGTACGACGCCGAGCAAAATCGTCCCGGCGCCGACGGGCGAGGCGGCCAACAAGCAGATCTACGACCGCGTGGGCGACGCCTCCCAGGGCGAGCGCATCGTTTCGCGGGAAGAGAAGCCGGTCGACGTAAAGGACAATTCCCGGTCGCGTGTCGCATTCCCCGGCTTGCCCCCGTCCTCCGGCGGGGCGGATACGGCGATGGCCGCTTCGCCCCCCTTGAACACTGACCCGGGCGGGCCGGCATCAGCCGAGCCGAAGAAAATCCGTACCGTGGTCATCCGCCCGGATCAGACCGGCGGCACTGGCAGCACTTCTGCGCCGCGGCCGAACGCTAACACGCCTGCCGCGCGCGCCGCTGCTGCTGCCGCGCCGGTGCCAGTAGCAGCCCCGGCCCCGGTCCCGGCCCGCGCGGCCAACGGCAATGCACCGCTGTCGCTGAGTCCGCAGATGGCCAGCGCCGATGCCTCGACACGAACGGCATTTCCGCCGCCGCCTTCGGCCAGTCCGGCCTCTGCGGCGCCAACCCGGCTCGCGGCCGTGCCGCCTGCCGCCGAAGCGACATCCGGCGCCTATGCAGTGCAGATATCGTCTCAGCGCAGCGAGACCGAAGCGCAGGCTTCCTTCCGTAGCCTGCAAGGCAAGTTCCCGAACCTTCTGGGCGACCGTCAGCCGATCATCCGGCGGGCGGACCTTGGTGAGAAGGGAATCTACTTCCGCACCATGGTGGGACCCTTCGCCTCGGTCGATCAGGCCACGCAATTCTGCGGCAGTCTGAAATCTGCGGGCGGACAGTGCGTCGTCCAAAGACACTAAGTATGTGGCTGTTGACCCTCGCGGCGCACGCGGGCTAATCCGCGGCGATGCAAGCGCGTGCCTTCATCACCGGATTGGCTGAAACGGCCATCACGTCTGAAGAGCGCGCTTTTCTCACGGAGGCCCAACCGTGGGGCCTCATCTTGTTCAAGCGGAATATTGATACCGCATCGCAAGTATATGCACTGACTGCAAGTTTTAGAGAAATTGTCGGCCGCGCAGATGCGCCTGTGCTGATTGACCAGGAAGGCGGGCGGGTGCAGCGCATGGGCCCGCCGTATTGGCCGAGCTATCCGCCCGGGGCAGCTTACGGGCGGCTCTACGACCGGGAGGCAGCCAAGGGCGTGGCGGCGGCCCGGCTGGGCGCCCGACTGATCGCCGACGATCTCGCCAAGGTCGGCATCACTGTCGATTGCCTGCCGGTGGCGGACGTACCGGTTAAAGGCGCGGACGCGGTGATTGGCGACCGCGCCTATGGCGATACGCCGGGGAAGGTGTCCGCGCTGGCAGCCGCGGCCGCGGCAGGCCTGGCCGACGGCGGCGTGCTGCCGGTGCTAAAGCATATTCCGGGGCATGGACGCGCCACGGCGGACAGCCATGCGGCGCTGCCGGTGGTCACTGCCACCCGGGCGGAACTCGAGGCGAGCGACTTTGCCGCCTTCCGGCCCTTGGCCGGGCTACCGCTGGCCATGACTGCGCATGTTGTGTTTACCGCCATCGACCCCGTGTCACCGGCCACGACTTCGGCGAAGATGATCCAGAATGTGATTCGCGACGAAATAGGATTCCAGGGACTTCTGATGAGCGACGATATTTCTATGGGTGCACTCTCGGGCTCGCTGCGGGACCGCACGCGTGCCGCACTCGCGGCAGGCTGCGATGTGACGCTGCATTGCAACGGCAGGCTCGAGGAGATGCACGAGGTCGCAGCTGAAAGTCCGCTATTCGCGGGCAAGGCGGCGCGCCGCGCGCAAACAGCACTCGCCGCGCGCCATGCACCGGAAGAGATCGACATCGCCGCCGCGCGCGCGCAGTTCGCGGCCTTGATGGCAGAAGGGGCGATGACATCATGATCGCGGGCGATATACCTTTCGAAGCGGATCTGGCCGAGCGCGGCACGGACGAGCCGGCTTTGGTCGTGGACGTGGAAGGTTTTGAGGGGCCGCTTGACCTTCTGCTCATGCTGGCCCGTCAGCAGAAGGTGGACCTCGCGAAGATTTCGATCCTGGCGCTGGCCGACCAATATCTCACCTTCGTCGAGGAGGCGCGCAAGCTGCGGCTGGAGCTTGCGGCCGATTACCTCGTAATGGCGGCGTGGCTGGCCTACCTGAAGTCGCGGCTACTCTTGCCGGATGCCGGCGGCATCGAAGGTCCGAGCGCAGAAGATATGGCGACCGCGCTGGCCTATCGGCTGCGGCGGCTGGAAGCTTTCCGCCAGGCCGCCGAAGGATTGCTCGAACGCCCGCAGCTCGGGCGCGATTTCCACGAGCGCGGCGATCCGGAGCCGATTGCCGAGAACAGGCGGCCACAATGGACGGCGACGCTCTACGACCTGCTCACGGCCTATGCTCACCAGCGCCAGAACAAGGCGCTCGCGCATGTGCGTTTCGCAAAACGCACGGTTTGGTCGCTCGCCGACGCGCGCGCCGCGCTGGAGCGGCTACTCGGGCAAGCGCAGGACTGGAGCCGGCTCGACGAACATCTGATCAGCTATCTGGTGGAACCGGCAATGCGGCCTACGGTCATTGCCTCGAGTTTCGCATCCGTCCTTGAATTGGTGCGCGAGGGTGTGGCGGAAATTCATCAGCACGAGTGCTTCGCGCCGATCTACTTGCGCAAGCGTATAGTAGCGGATGACATCGCAGGCGATTCGATCGGTCGAAGCGCACCGCGGGCGGTAGACGCCTAAAAAGAGGGAGCCATGGGAATGCCGAGTGTGGCCAAAAGGCACCTGGTGATCGCGGCAGACGAGGTTGAGTCGATGAGTGAAACCCGGCCGGAAGAACTGCGGCTGGTGGAGGCGCTCCTGTTTGCGTCGGCGGAGCCGCTCGACGAGAAGGCACTGGCGGCGCGACTGCCGCAGGGCGTCGACGTCAAAACGGTGCTGCAGCAATTGCAGGCGGAATATGCGCCGCGGGGGGTCAATCTCCAGCGCGTGGCCGGCAAATGGGCATTCCGCACCGCCAACGATCTGTCCTGGCTGTTGACCAAGGATTCGGTTGTGCCGCGCAAATTGTCGCGTGCGGCGATCGAAACGCTTGCCATCGTCGCCTATCATCAGCCGGTGACGCGCGCGGAAGTGGAAGAGATCCGCGGCATTTCGGCGGCCAAGGGTACGCTCGACGTGCTGCTGGAAACCGGCTGGGTGCGCCCGCGCGGACGCCGCAAGGCGCCCGGCCGGCCCGTTACCTACGGCACGACCGGAGCTTTCCTGTCGCATTTCGGCCTGGAAGCGCTCGACGATCTGCCGGGATTGGATGAATTAAAGGGATCGGGCCTTCTGGATGGCCGGCTGCCGCCTGGCTTCTTCGTGCCCAGCCCGTCTGACGATCCGGCCTTGCGCGATGACGAAGACCCGCTGGACCCGGAGGATCTCGACCTTGGGCTCGCGCCGCCGCCCTCGCGGACCGAGAAATAAGGCAACAGCTTCCGGCATCCAAACGGATGTAGGATTACGGCCTAAGTCCTTGTTTTTGCCGTGTCCGGAGCCTAGCTTCGTTGCTGAAACACCGGCGGACCGATGGCCGTAATCCCGTCGATGCGGAGGATTTCCGAATGGGTTCCCTGAGTATATGGCATTGGCTCGTGGTGGGCGTGATCGTGCTGCTGCTGTTTGGGCGCGGCAAGATTTCCGAATTGATGGGGGATGTTGCCCAGGGCATCAAGGCCTTCAAGAAGGGCATGGCCGAAGAAAAGGCCGACACCGATACGTCCAAGGACACGCCGGTGAAGACCATCGACCATGCGCCCGGTACGTCGCCCGACATGAAAACCCACTCCGAGAGCGAGAAGCGTTTCGGAGGCGGCACGGTCTGAGCGCGCCGCGTCTTCCGCATTCGAAACCGGAAGCACTGCGGTGCCGACGACGGGCCGCGGGTTTTGGAGTTGACCCTCGATGTTCGATATCGGTTGGGGCGAGTTCCTCGTCATCGGCATCGTCGCGCTGATCGTCATCGGCCCGAAGGAATTGCCGGGAGTGCTGCGCTCAATTGGCCAGGGCATAAACACGATCCGCCGCATGGCCTCCGAGTTTCAAGGCCAGTTCCAAGAAGCGATGCGCGAAGCCGAGATGACCGACCTTAAAAAATCGGTCGATGAGATAAGCGCTGCCGCACGCGGCTTTACATATTACGATCCGATGAATCCCGACGGTCTGGAACCGAAGGCGGAAGCCAAATCCAGCGAGACCGCGGCACTGCCAGCGCCGGAAGAACCTCCCGCATCGCCATCGCCTGCAGAAACGTCCGCGCCTGTCTTGCCGGAACCCGATCTCAGCCCCGTGGAAACGCCCAAGCCGGGTGAGGGGCGTTCGTCATGAGCCAGGATGACATCGAGGCCACTAAGGCGCCTTTGATGGAGCACCTGATCGAGCTGCGCTCGCGGCTGATCAAGGCGCTCATCGCCTTCGCCATCACCTTCGCGCTGTGTTTTTACTTCGCGAAAACGATCTATAACATCCTGGTCTGGCCCTTCATATTGGTGGCTGGGCCTGAGAACTCGAAATTCATCTACACCGCGCTGCTGGAATATTTTGTCACTCAGCTCAAGCTCGCCATGTTCGGCGCTGCTTTTCTATCCTTCCCAATCGTGGCGGCGCAGATCTACATGTTCGTGGCGCCCGGGCTTTACCGCCACGAGCGCCACGCCTTCCTGCCGTATCTCATCGCTACGCCCGTTTTCTTCGCTGCCGGCGCCGGACTGGTTTTTGTGATCGTGATGCCGCTACTGGTTCGGTTCTCACTCGGCATGCAGCAGGGCGGCGAGGGGGTGGCGGAAATCGCGCTCCTGCCCAAGGTGGGTGAATATCTCTCGCTGATGATGAGTTTGATCTTCGCCTTCGGCGTAGCCTTTCAGCTGCCGGTGATTCTGACCTTGCTTGGCCGCGTCGGCATCCTCACTTCGCAGCAGCTGAAGGAGAAACGCCGCTACTTCATTGTCGGCGCCTTCGTGTTGGCCGCCGTGCTGACGCCGCCCGACGTCATCAGCCAGCTGTCGCTTGCGGTGCCGCTCTTGATTCTCTACGAGGGCTCCATCTGGTCGGTGCGTTTGGTTGAGAAGAAAGCTAGGCCAGCTGCCGCTTCCGCGCCCGAAGCCGAGCCGGCGGCCGCTACCGCGACGCCTGAGGCCAAGCCGGCGGAATAGGAATTCGTTTTTGTCATCGCCCGGCTTGACCGGGCGATCCAGTATCCCCGGTGGACGTGACGTGGTTCGCAGATTATCAACCTGCGCCACGGATTACTGGATGCCCCGCCTGCGCGGGGCATGACATTCTGGTTCGGAACTGCCCATGCACGACATCAAATGGATCCGCGAGAATCCCGCCGAGTTCGATCGCGGGCTGCAACGGCGCAACCTGCCGCCGCAATCGAAAGAACTGCTGCAGCTCGACGAGCGCCGGCGCGCAGCCATCGCCCAGTTCGAGCAGGCGCAGGCGCGCCGCAATGCGGCTTCGAAAGACATCGGCGAGGCCAAGAAAAACAAGGATGAAGCCGCGGCGAAGAAGCTGATGGTGGAAGTGGCCGAGCTGAAGGAAACGCTCGGGCAGCTCGAAGCCAGCGCCAAGGCGGCGGAAGAAGAGCTCAACAAGGTCCTCGCCACCATTCCGAACCTGCCCGCGGCCGATGCGCCGGACGGCAAGGACGAGAAAGACAATGTTCAAAAGTCCGAGTGGGGGGCCAAGCGCGCCTATGCCTTCAAGCCCAGGCAGCATTTCGATCTCGGCGAAGCGCTCGGGCAGATGGATTTCGAGACGGCCGCGAAAATCTCCGGCGCGCGCTTCGTCGTTCTGAAGAAAGGCCTGGCGCGGATGGAGCGCGCGCTTGGCCAGTTCATGCTCGACCTGCACACTACCGAGCACGGCTATACGGAAGTGAATCCGCCGCTGCTGGTACGCGACGAGACGATGTTCGGCACGGCGCAGCTGCCGAAATTCGCTCAAGATCAGTTCGATTTTGATACCGCGCCTTTTGAAGAGCTTATGGAAAGAGTTAAATCGAGGGCTCCTGAAAGGATAGCCGCGGTACAAGCCGAGCATGTGAAGTCGTTCAAGAGAGAAATGACAACAGAGGAACTTCTCGCGAGCTTTATTGACGGCTTAAAAACTGGAATGCCGGAATACAGAAAGATGTACGAGGCAGAGACCGGCCATGCCGCACATCTT
>JAXDOO010000299.1:0-5060 GCA_034668865.1 Alphaproteobacteria bacterium | reverse complement strand
TCATACCTGCTGATCAGCCATAATTTCGAGCGACGCGAGGCGCGTGATGCCTCGCTCAAGGCGTTCGTCGTCAACCGTATCGGCGACCTCGGCTTGATGCTGGCGATCCTGGCGATCTACAAAGCCTTCGGCACCATCATCTTCACGCAGGTGTTCGAGCGCGCGCTCGAAGTGCTGGCGGGACAGAATATCGCGTTCCTCGGCGGTGCGATCGCGCTTCCGACGGCAATCGCCTTCCTGATGTACGTCGGCGTCGCCGGCAAGTCGGCTCAAATCCCGCTCTTCGTCTGGCTGCCCGATGCAATGGCCGGCCCGACACCAGCCTCGGCCCTGATCCACGCCGCGACGATGGTGACCTCAGGCGTGTATCTGATCGCACGCAACCACGAAATTTTTGCGCTGTCACAGTCGATGCAGAACTTTACGGCCTGGATCGGCGCACTCACCGCGTTCGTGGCCGCGTCGATCGCGATCGGGCAGTACGATATCAAGAAAGTGCTGGCCTATTCGACCGTCTCACAGCTCGGCTTCATGGTGGCGGCCGTGGGCATGGGCGCATATGTAGCCGGCATGTTCCACCTGCTGACCCACGGTGTCTTCAAGGCACTGCTCTTCCTGGCAGCCGGCTCGGTGATCCATGGCACGCACGAGACACAGGACATGCGCCGCATGGGTGGCCTACGCCACGCAATGCCAAAAACGTTCTGGGCCTACATGGCCGGCACCCTTGCCCTTACAGGCATCTTCCCATTCGCCGGTTTCTGGTCGAAGGATGAAATCATCGCGCATGCCTGGGGGCATGGACATCCAGTTCTCGCCGTCGTGTTGATCATCACGGCCATGCTGACGGCCTTTTATATGGGCCGCCAGATCTTCCTGGTCTTCTGGGGCACGCAGCGCGACACCTCGTACCATGCGCATGAGAGTGAGCCGATCATGACCGTGCCGCTGCTGATTCTCGCGGCAGGTGCAGTCCTCGCGGGCTTCATAAACACGCCGTTTTGGCATGGCCTTGGACACTTCCTTGAGCCGGTCTTCCATGAGGAAGCGGCGACCTTCAACCTCGTGCTGGCGGTGGTAACAGTGGTTCTGGCACTGCTTGCGCTCTTCATAGCGTACCGGGTGTATGCGAACCGCGCCTGGCGCAAGACCTTCCACGATCCGATCCAGCCGTACACCGGCGTCTTCTTCGAGGGCTTCGAGACCGCCTGGGGCTCGGACACCTATGTCCGCTCCTTCATCCGCCCGTTCGGCGCCATCGCACGCTTCCTGGCTCAGGTGGTGGACCCGCGCGGAATCGACGGGCTGGTCAACGGCACGGCGCGGCTGGTAGGGCTAAGCAGCCGGGGGCTGCGGCTCAGCCAGACCGGTTATCTACGCTCATACACGATGGTCTTCCTGGTGGGGGCGATCGCGGTCCTGGGCTACTTCGGCTACGCGGCGACGAGATAATGACACAAGGACTTCGAACGGCATGAATGGCATTCCTTTGCTCTCGCTCCTGCTCTGGCTACCCACGGTAGGGGCGCTGCTGATGCTCGCGCCACTCGCGGCCGGCGCCGCGCGGCGACTCGCCTTTGGCGTCAGCGCCTTGGTCTTCCTCATCTCGTTGGTGCTGCTGCCGGGGCTGGGCACCTTCGATTCAAGCGTCGCCACGCTGCAGCTGCAAGAACAGGCCAACTGGATTCCCGCGTTCGGTATCCAGTATTTCCTGGGCATCGACGGCATCTCGATCTGGCTGGTGCTGCTGACGACGTTCCTGACTCCGATCGTGATCCTGTCGGCGTTCGACTCGATCAACACACGCGTACGCTCGTTCCTGGCCTTCATGCTGTTGCTCGAGACAGGCATGCTGGGCGTCTTCCTGGCGCAGGATCTGTTCCTGTTCTATGTCTTCTGGGAATTCACCCTGGTGCCGATGTACTTCTTGATCGGCATCTGGGGCGGCCAGCGGCGGATCTACGCGACGGTCAAGTTCTTCCTTTACACCTTCGCGGGCTCGGTCTTTATGCTCCTGGCGATCATTGCCCTGTATGTGTTGTACGGCGCGAATAGCTTCAGCGTGCCGAACATGGTGCGCGATATTCAAGGCGGCGCATTCGTGCTCGACCAGACGGTTCAGCGCTGGATGTTTGTTGCCTTCTTCGCGGCATTCGCGATCAAGGTACCGCTCTTTCCCTTCCACTCGTGGCTGCCTGACGCCCATACTGAGGCACCCACGGCCGGCTCGGTCATTCTGGCAGGCGTGCTACTGAAGCTGGGCGGCTATGGCTTCCTGCGCTTCAATCTGCCGCTCTTCCCCGAGGCGTCGGCCTACTTCGCGCCGGCTATCGGGGTTCTGGCAGTGATCGGCATCATCTACGGCGGTCTGATCGCCTTCGCGCAGCAGGACATCAAGAAATTGGTGGCGTACTCGTCGGTAAGCCACCTCGGCTTCGTGATGCTCGGCATATTCTCGCTGCGACCGGAGGGCATCCACGGCGCGATCCTGCAGATGGTCAACCATGGCATATCGACCGGCGCTCTCTTCTTGATCGTCGGCTTTATCTACGAGCGACGGCACACCCGCGACATCGACGCTTTTGGCGGTCTGTGGAAGGTGATGCCGATCTATAGCTTCCTGTCTCTCATAATCATTCTGTCGTCGCTGGGCCTTCCCGGCCTGAACGGCTTCGTCGGCGAGGCGACGATCCTGTTCGGCACGATTACTTCTGATGTGCTTGGCTGGGGCTACGCCGCCGTGGCGCTTATCGGCGTTATCCTGGCCGCTGTCTATCTGCTGTGGATGTTCCGCAAGGTAATAATGGGCGACGTGAGCGATGCGACGGCGAAGATGCGCGATCTGACCCGGCTCGAGATCGGAATGCTCGTACCGCTGGTCGCATTGATCATTCTGATCGGTCTGTACCCACTACCCTTCTTCGCCGCGATGGAAACATCCGTGAGTGCCCTGGCACAGCAAGTTGGGCAGCTACCGGCTGTCAGCAGCCGGTAAGCAGACGGCATACATACATTTCTCGCCATTGACTGTTGACGACAGGATACTGGGAACACAGATGGAAATACCAACGCTCAACTGGTCCGCAATCGCCGCGCCGCTCGCCCTCACCCTGTGGGCGACGGCGCTGGTGATCATCGACCTTTTCGTCGCCAGCAAGCGCACGACGGCCTATCTCGCCCTTGGCGGGTTGCTGGTCGCCGGGCTGCTGCTCATCCCTGGCTGGAACCAACCGGCGACGACGGCATTCGCCGATATGGTGGTGCTCGACAACACGGCGATCCTGATCCACGTGACCCTGATCCTGATCACGGCAGTCACGATCCTCTTCTCTACAGACTACAACGAGCGCCAGGGGATCGAGCGCGGAGAATATTATTCGCTGCTGCTCTTTTGCACCGCCGCGATGATGTTCATGGCACAGGGACGTAACCTGATCGTGCTATTCCTGGCGCTTGAATGGCTCTCGATCGGCCTGTATGTCCTGGCCGGCTTCGCGTATCCGCGCATTCGCTCGGAAGAAGCCGCAATGAAGTACCTGCTGTACGGCTCGTTCGCGGCAGGCTTCCTGATCTACGGGATCGCACTGATCTATGGCGCCACGGGAACCGCCGACCTTGGCGGCATCGCAGCGGCACTGGCTAATACTCCCAACCTCGGAACCGATCCGCTGCTGCTGGCAGGAGCAGCCCTGGTGCTGATCGGGTTCGGCTACAAGATCTCGATGGTTCCGTTCCATATGTGGACGCCGGATGTCTATGAGGGCTCGCCGACTCCCGTGGCCGGTTATATGTCGGCCGCCACCAAGGCGGCAGGCTTCGCCGCCCTGATGCGCGTCCTTCAGTTTGCCTTCCCGCTGGAAGTGCTGCCACAGTGGCAGATGGCGCTTGCGATACTGGCAGCCCTTACCATGATCGTCGGCAACATCGTGGCCGTTGCGCAGACAAATATCAAGCGCATGCTGGCCTACTCCTCGATTGCCCACGCCGGCTTTATCCTGGTCGGCCTCGTCGCAAATAATGAGACGGGCATGCAGGGCTTCCTCTACTATTTGCTGGCCTATGGACTGACCAATCTGGGTGCTTTTGCGGTCGTGATCGTGCTCGAGAATGCGGGCGAAGAGCGCTTCGACCTGCAGGATCTTTTCGGATTGGGCTGGCGCCAACCGGTGCTTGGAGTGGCGATGACCGTCTTCATGCTCTCGCTGGCGGGTGTGCCACCGCTGGCCGGCTTCTTTGCGAAATTCTTGGTCTTCACAGGCGCCTACCGCGCCGGCTACTGGTGGCTGGCATTGATCGGCCTGATTACCAGTGTCATCTCGGCCTTCTATTACCTGCGGGTCGTCGTCAACATGTATATGCGAGAGCGGGAGGAGCCGGCACGCACCTTTACGACCCGCCCGCTGTTGATTGGCGTGGTCGTCGCGGCAGCACTGGTCTTCTTCCAGGGGATCCTGGCCTCACCGGTGCTGGATTTCGTACCGAGCGTTCTGACACTAAGCGCGCGCTGACCTCCGGCCGTAGCAGACTCATCGAGCCTCCCTCACATGAGGGAGGCTTTGTCGTAAGGTTGCATGCGATCCAGGCCCCTGCTACAATGCCGAACACACGGAGGAGGATAGCTGCACAGATGCATTTGCCCACGGTCATCACTATCGATGGGCCGGCAGCGTCCGGGAAAAGCACACTAGGTGAACTTCTGGCGCGCCGCCTTGGCTATATCTATTTCGATACTGGAATACTTTATCGCGCCTTAGCACTACTGGCGCTCCGTCGCAATATCAATCTCGACGATCCCGAGGCATTGGCAAACCTCGCCCGGCAGGTGGTTCTCGAAGTCCTTCCCCCTACGGTCGAGGATGGCCGCCAATACACGGTGTTAGCAGACGGCGAGGATTTCACGTGGGATCTGCGCGATGCAGAAGTCGAGCGAAACGTCTCACGTGTCGCCGGTTACCCGCTGGTCCGTACGGCACTACGCGATCAGCAACGTGCAATTGGGTTGCGCGGCAAGGTCGTAATGGTTGGGCGTGACATCGGCACGATCGTTATGCCCGATGCCG
>JAXDOO010000298.1:0-3341 GCA_034668865.1 Alphaproteobacteria bacterium | reverse complement strand
CGCGACCGCGGGATCGACCGCATCCAGATGATCTATGCGCGGGTGCCGAATTTCCGCGGCCGCGCGCGCATCTGCGTGGATGGCCGACCGGCCTAGCGGGAGAGCAGAAGGAGCGGCCTAGCGGATCGGCGGGGCGTATTGGATGCCGCCGGCGCTCCACAACTGGTTCATGCCGCGCGGAATGCCGAGCTTCGAGCCGGTACCAAGATTGCGGTCATAGACCTCGCCGTAATTTCCGACGTGACGGATGATGCGGGCGGCCCAGTCTTTGGCGAGGCCGAGTTGCTCACCGTAAGAGCCTTCCGTGCCGACCAGCCGCATGACTTCCGGCTTGCTGGACTTCAGCGCCTCGTCGATATTCTTCGAGGTGATGCCAAGCTCCTCCGCATTGAGCATGGCATAGACGGTCCATTTCACGATCAGGAGCCAGTCGTCGTCCTTTTGCCGCACGACCGGCGCCAGCGGCTCCTTGGAGATTACATCCGCCAGGATGACATGGTCGTCCGGCTTGGAGAGCCTGATGCGCTGCGAGTAGAGCTGCGAGACGTCCGCGGTAAAGACATCGCAACGGTCCGATTCATAGGCTTTGACCACATCGTCCGCGCGGCCGAATTTCATCTCCTGGTATTTGATATTGTTGGCGCGGAAATAATCGGAAAGGTTGAGCTGGGTCGTCGTGCTCTCCTGCACGCAGACCTTGCTGCCATTAAGTTCGAGGCCGGAATCGATGTTGCGGGATTTCCGCAGCATGAAGCCCTGGCCGTCGTAGTAGGAAACCGCCGCGAAATTCAGCGCATAGTTGGTTTCCCGCGACATGCTCCAGGTCGAGTTGCGCGACAGCACGTCGATCTTGCGCTTCTGCAGTTCGGTGAAGCGCTCGTTGGCGTCAAGCGGCACAAACTTGACCTTGCCGGGATCGTTGAAAATCGCCGCCGCGATGGCGCGGCAGATATCGACATCAAAGCCGGACCAGTTGCCCTTGGCGTCGGGCATCGAGAAGCCCGGCAGGCCGGTGCTGACGCCGCACAAGAGTTCGCCGCGCTTGACCGTGCGCTTGAGCGTCTGCGTGTCGTAACGCTCGTAAGTGATGGCGGCCGCAGCTATCACGACCGCGAGCGCAGCGCCGGCTATAAGGCCCGATCGGAACGTGCGAGGGAAGAATTTGAGCATGTAGGCCTCGCTGGGTGACAATAGGGATGCGCGATTACAGCTGTGGAGTCTGGCGGACGATCACCTTGGTGCCGACCGGAATGCGTTCATAGAGATCCATGACTTCGGGATTGACCAGGCGGAAACATCCGGACGAAACCGCGCTGCCGATAGTATGCGGCTGGTTGGTGCCGTGAATGCGATAGATCGTATCGCCGAGATAGAGGGCACGCGCGCCCATCGGATTGCCCGGCCCGCCGGCCATGAAGCGCGGCAGATAGGGCTGGCGCTGGATCATCTCCGGCGGCGGCGTCCAATCCGGCCATTCCTGTTTGCGGCTGATGCGCAGCAGCCCTTGCCACTGAAAACCGTCGCGCCCGACGCCGATGCCGTAGCGCAGAGCGCGGCCGTTGCCCTGGACGACATAAAGGAAGCGCTCCGAGGTATGCACGACGATCGTCCCGGGCGCCTCATTCGAGCGGAAGAAGACGACCTGCCGCCGGAACTCGGCCGGCAATTGCTCATCCGCGGCGTTGGGCACCATTCCGGGCTGATCGCCAATAGACATGTCCTCGCGTTGCGCAAAGACGGGCGATGTCACCAGCAGGGCGCCGGCCGCAAGCATCACAAGCAAAAGGAAAGAACGGCGAAGCAACATGACGGTCGTTGTAACACGGCCGCCGCGGCAGCGCACCTGTCACTGCAACCGATGGCCTTTGTCCACAATAATAGCGGTAGTGTCCCAGTTTGAACCTTAAGGGTCCCATCCGGGAGGCACGACTGAAGCCGGGTCATTTGGCTCGTGCTTATTGCCGGATGGCGGGGCCCACCAGGATTTCCGGCGGGGCCGCTCTTCACGGCGAAACGCGAGGAACAGCGTCACGGCGATCAAGACGAAGCCGATCAATATTCCAACCGTGACCGCTAGCCATGTCGGCATTAGGGCGTCCACGAAAGTCGCTATCAGCGCAGAATACGCGCTAGGCACCTATTCGACTAGGACCGCTTCCGTGAAACTGAGACAGTACCAAAATAGCCTTATCCATGGCCTGAGCGTAACCTGGGCTTTTGATCGGGGAATGGAGGGATACATGTCGAAAAACGCGGGCAAACCAAAAATCAAGTGCAAGAATTGCGAGGGCAAAGGCCTTCTCAAGCTGGGCAGCAAGAAAGTGAAATGTCAGAGATGCGGCGGGACCGGTTTCAAGTCCGGATCTGAACGCGATCCGGACCAGCAGCGATAGCAACGCGGGCATTGTTCGGCCAACAAGGGCGGCATTCATGCACATGGCGATGGTGATTGCGGGAGGGATCCTCCTGCTCGGCGTGTTCCTGCTGTTCGGAAAGCTTTGGGGCGGCGATGCCATGGGAAGCGCGACAGCCGCGAAAATCTTCATTCCGGTCTGGCTGGCGATCGCGGCCGTCAATCTCTGGGTCGGCGTCAGCAAAGCCGGCTATACGCTGCGCGAAGAGCTCCCGATACTCTTGATCGTGTTCGCCCTGCCGGCCGCTGCAGCGGCGGTTGCGGTCTGGCATTTAAGCCGCTCCTGATACGACGCCTATCGTGAGTGACCAACAGCACCCTTTCCTACGGCAGCGTGACGGGCACCATGCCCGTATCACCTACGAGGAGCTGCTTTTCGACCTCGTTTACGTATTCGCCGTCACACAAATCAGCCATGAATTGCTGGAGCATCTTTCGCTCGGTGGTTTGATCGAGACGGTCATTCTCTGGTTCGCGGTCTGGCTCGGCTGGCAATATACCTGCTGGTTCACCAACTGGTTTGATCCGGAGACGCCGCTTATTCGCACCGTGCTGTTCGCCAGCATGCTGCTGGCGCTCATCATGTCGGCCGCCATTCCGGACGCCTTCGGCGAACGCGGACTGATCTTTGCCGCGGCCTATGTCGGAATACAGGTGGGGCGCACGGGCTTTGTCGTCTTCCTGCTCGGCCGCGATCACGTGCTTCGCCCGAATTATCGCCGCATGCTTGGTTGGCTCTCGATCTCCGGCATGTTCTGGATCGCGGGCGGTTTCGCTCAGCATGAATGGCGGATAGCGCTGTGGACGGTCGCGGTCCTGTGCGAATACACCTCGCCGATGTTCGGCTTCGCCTTCCCTGGGCTCGGACGTTCCGAGACCAGGGAATGGACGATTGAAGGCGCGCATCTTGCGGAGCGTTGCCAGCTCT
>JAXDOO010000297.1:0-3306 GCA_034668865.1 Alphaproteobacteria bacterium | reverse complement strand
ATCGCCTCGATGCCGGCGACATCCATCACGTTACCGATTTCGTGGCTGTCGCAGAAAATCGTGGTGGTGCCGTTGAGAAGTGCGGCTTCCGCATAGGCACACGCGGTCACCATGCTGGACTCGATGTGGATATGCGGATCGACAAGGCCGGGCGCGACGATGCTGCCGCGGGCATCATGGATTCTTGCCGCGCAGCCCTTGTAGGCGCCGGACGGTTTCACCGCCGCGATGCGGCCGCCCGTCAGCCAGATCTCGCGATCGGCTAGCAAGCGTTCCGAATAGGTCGAGAGCACCCGCGCACCCTTGATCACGACGTCGGGATCGGCACGGCCGGACGCGACGGCGGCGAGCTGACGCGTCATGGTGGACAGCGGTTTCACCGAAAAGCGCGTGAGAGACATGTATAATCCTCGTTGCCGTTGCGCGGGGGCGCGTCAGTGATAATCCGGAATACCCGGCATCGTCTTGAAGCCGGGTAGTGCTCGAAAGCGCCGGGCCCAACGGCGCAGCGCCGGGTACTCGTCGTGGTCGATGCCGAAGTCACGGCTCAGCGCGAAAGCCGGAAACAACGCGATGTCGGCGATCGTCGCATGTTCCGCGGCGAACCACTCCGCCCGCGCAAAGCCGCGCGCGGTCATGTGATCGTCCATGATGCGAATGGCCTGGGCCGACGCGGCGCGGAGGGCCGCCTCGTCCCCCGGCGTGTCGAACAGCGAATGCTGGCGCGCCGCAATCGTAATGCCGAGATCGCGCGCCGAAAAGTTCAGCCACTGCATCACCACGGCAAAGCCTGCGCCATCCGGCGGCAGCCATTTGCCCGAGGGATCATGTGCGCGGGCGAGATGGGCCAGAATGGCTTCGGTGCCATGCAGCACGAGATCACCGTCACGCAGGATCGGCAGCCGGCCCGCGGGGTTCATGGCCAGAAAAGGTGGCGTCAAATGTTCCTTGCCGGGAAACACATCGACGGCTACCGGCTGCCAGTCGAGGCCGAGCAGCGACAGCGCCAGCCGCACCTTGTAGCAGCTCTCATCCAGCTCATAATTGTAAAGAACCAGCGCCGGCATCAGCTGTTTTCCGCCGTTGCGCCGCGCGCTGCAAGCGCCCGGGGGCGTGGCTGCTCGATGGCGCGGCGCAATTGCAGCGCCCAATCCAGAAAATGGCTCTGGCCGGCCCCTTCATACAGCTTGGGCCATCCGCAAATCGTCAGATGCAGCGCGCTGCGCGTCTCCGAGATCACCTGAATCCCGATCAGCAGCCGATCATCGCCCGTCGATACTGCATAGAGCGTCTCGGTCAGACGATGGACGACGGTGTCGGCCAACACCCGCGACGCCAACGGCATCAGTCTCACCGCGCCCAACTCGGCAATCGCGGCCTCGGCACTGCAATCGAGATAGAGGCTGCGCAACGGCACCGTCTGGTCGCGATCAATCGGCAATGGCGGAGGATTTCCGGACAGCGTGGTCCAGATCATTCCACCCTGCTCCTGCGTCAGATAGACCGGCACCTTGAAGGTCTTGGGCACCTCGAGATCGGGATGCGCGGGAATGTACTGGCAATAGCCGCCGCGGTCATACTGCCAGCCATGATAGAGGCAGGCGATGTGATCGCCGCGCACGAAGCCGAAGCTGAGCTTCATGCCGCGATGCGGACAGCGATCTTCCCAGACATGCGCGATCCCGCTGGTATCGCGCCAGACCACGAGTTCCTGGCCGAACAGGCGTGTGCCGGCGGAGCTTCCGGCCTCGATCGAATGCGACAATCCCACAGGATGCCAGCTGTCTCCGGTGCTCATTTTCAACTCCCGCTATGCCGCCAAGGCGCAGTCATGACGCGCGACGTCCAGAACGAGGCAATCATAGGGACCAAGGCTGCACGCCATCTCGAAGGCATCGACCAGTTCCGCCGCGCCCGACACATGCACGGTGATGGCCTCGTCGCTCATCTCTGCGACATCGATCCAAAGACCGAGACGAGCGGCGCGATGACGCGCGAATTCGACAAAGCTTTCAGTCCGCAATCTCCCCGTGAAATCGAAGCGTGCTCGTTCGGACATGGTCGCTAATTCAGACATGTTCACTCATCATGCCGGAGAAGATGCAAGCCTTGCGCCTAACCGGCCAAGGGTTGAAGCTGTCTTGATGAGCGCCGGGTTGTCTCAACTTTGCGCCTTCTGCTCATTAAACGGTCACGCGCTGCCTGCAGTTTGGATGGAGCGGAGCATCCAACTTCGCTTGTAGGCGGGCCAAAAATGGCGCGTCAAGTGTTGCCTTTGGCGCATCATTGTCATCCGTAAATATCCTCTATTCCGAACATCATGCATCTGAAACAGTTTTTGGCCAATCAAACTCGCTTGGCACAATTGTTGCGTGGCCGACACTCGGTATCGGTCGACTCGGGCGGAAAACGCCACACCAGTTGTTCGCCAATCGCAATCAGAGCGTTGCAATCAGAAGGGTTCAACATGATCGACCTGCGTAATCTCTCCCGCCGCGGCCTGCTGAATCTCGGCGCCGCCGCCGGTACGTCGCTGATGATGCCAAAGCTGATCCGGCCCGCGAGCGCCGCCGGCCCGCTTGTAGCCGTGCCTGAGGAGAAGGCCGTCATCGCCTTCGGCCATACCGGGCCGGTGACCGACGAGGGATGGACCTGGAGCCACGACCAGGGAATGAAGGCGGTGCAGGCCGCCTTTCCAAAACTGAAGACGATATTCGTCGAGAGCATTCCTTACTCCGCCGACGCAACCCGGACCTATCGGCAGTTCGTCTCCCAGGGCGCCAACATGGTGTTCGCCACCTCGAACTATGGCGACTTCCTCTATGACGTCGCAAAAAAGTCGCCCGACGTCGCATTCTACGAGTGCGATGGCAGAAATCCGCTCGACAATCTGAGCAACTATTACCTCGCCCACTGGTACCCGACCTACGTGACGGGCGTCGCGGCCGGCCTGATGAGCAAGAGCGGCAAGCTCGGCTACGTCGGTTCGTTTCCGGTTCCGTCGGTATTCTCCGGCACCAACGCGTTCTTGATGGGGGCGCGCAGCGTCAACCCGAACGCAACGATGCAGGTTATCGCCATCAATTCCTGGTTCGATCCGCAAGCCGCGACCCAGGCGGGCAGCGCACTGCTCGACAATGGCTGCGATCTGTTGTTCGGCATCATGGACGAGGCCGGCTATTTGCAGGTCGCGGAAAAGCGCGGCGCCAAGGCCGTGATGTGGAACACCGACATTCGCCGCTTCGGACCGAAGGCCTACGTCTCTTCGATCGTGATCGACTTCAAGAAATTCTATGTCGATCAGGT
>JAXDOO010000296.1:0-23874 GCA_034668865.1 Alphaproteobacteria bacterium | reverse complement strand
GGACGATAAAACGCTGGGCAAACGCAATGGTTGCATCCCCGGTAGCAGCCGGCTGCTTGCCAAGGCCGTCCTGATCGGACCAGGACGGTTTTTTTGATTAGGGGTGCCGGGGGCAGCGGATGCTTTCCTCGGCGGGAAGCCGCGGAGATCGCCCGGTTGACGCTGCCTGGATACGATAGCCCGCTAAATTACCGCTATTCCTTTTCGGTAAGCAGCGCAGCATTGCCGCCCGCGGCGGCGGTGTTGACCGTCACAACCTGTTCGAGCGTAAAACGACGTAGATAGTTAGGGCCGCCGGCCTTCGGCCCGGTTCCGGAAAGTCCGCTGCCTCCAAATGGCTGGGTGCCGACCACGGCGCCAATCATATTGCGATTGACGTAGACGTTGCCGTGGGACAGCCGGGCCGTGATTTGGCCCACCGTCGTGTCAACGCGCGTTTCAACGCCGAGGGTGAGAGCATAGCCGTTCCCCGCAATATCATCGAGCAGCTCGCCAAGCTTGTCGGCGCGCCAGCGAACCACATGCAGGACCGGGCCGAATATTTCTTGCGTAAGCTCGCGCGCGTTTGCGAGTTCGATGATTGCTGGTGGCACATAGGTGCCCGAGCCCGGCAAAGCCCTGCTGGCATCCCACCGAAAGCGCAGTGCGCCGCGTTTTTGCATCGTTGCTAGCCAGTTATCGAGCTTGCTCTTCGCTTCCGCATCGATCACTGGTCCGACGTGAGTCGACGCATCTCGCGGATCGCCAAGCTTCAGTTCCTGGACCGCGCCCATAATCATGTCGAGCATGCGTTCGGCCACTTCCTCTTGAAGACATAGAAGCCGCAACGCCGAGCAGCGCTGGCCAGCGGAGCGGAATGCCGATGCGATTACATCATCGGTCACCTGCTCCGGCAGGGCGGTGGCATCGACGATCATGGCGTTGATTCCGCCGGTTTCCGCAATCAACGGGACGATCGGGCCACGCTTTTCGCTTAGTGTACGGTTGATGCTCCGGCCCACCTCGGTCGAGCCGGTAAATACGACGCCGCCAACGCGCGGGTCGCTCACCAACATGGATCCGACCGCACCATCCCCGGGGACGAGATGCAGGGCGCTCGCCGGAATTCCGCCGGCATGCAGTAAACGTATGACCTCGGCAGCAATCAATGGCGTTTGCTCAGCCGGCTTCGCGATGACCACATTTCCGGCTACGAGCGCAGCCACGACTTGCCCGGTGAAGATCGCCAGCGGAAAATTCCAGGGGCTGATACAGACAAAAATCCCGCGTCCGCGATAACGCAGTTCGTTGCTCTCGCCGGTCGGGCCAGGCATCGATTCCGGAACGAGGGAATGTCGCGCCTGCATGGCGTAGTAACGACAGAAATCCGCCGCTTCACGCACCTCCGACACGCAGTCGTCAAGCGTCTTGCCGCCTTCAGTCTGCAATAACGCAATCAGGCGCGCGCGATTGAGTTCCAGAAGATCGGCGGTGCGGTCGAGCGCCGCCGTGCGTGATTCGATCGAGGCGGCGTTCCAGCTTGGAAACCCGGCCTCCGCCGCGGCCATCGCCGAGCGCACGCTTGCTTCGTCCGCTTCGGCCACGGTTCCGACGATCGCACCGTCGATGGGCGAGCGAACCGGTCGTTGACGGCCCTCCCCCATCACGCCATCGATCAGCGGGCCGGCTTTGGCCTTAGTCCCGCCGGAACCCTTAACCTCGGCAACGATCGCCTCGACGCTCGCGCGGTGTCCGAACTCGATGCCTTCGGAGTTGCGGCGGCCGGGCCGATAGAGATCGCGGGGCAATGGAATTCTGGAATGGCGCGCATTCGTCGGAGCGTCAATCATGCTTTGCGGCCGCCGCAGCAGGGAGGCGACCGGCACTGCGGGATCGAGCACGTTCGAGACGAAAGACGAATTTGCGCTATTTTCGAGCAACCGCCGCACCAGATAAGGGAGCAGGTCACGATGCCCGCCGACCGGCGCGTAGACACGGCATGCAGCGTCAGGGAACTCTTCGCGCAGCGTCTCATAGAGCACCTCACCCATTCCGTGCAGACGCTGAAACTCATATCCAGCTATGCCGCCAGCATCCTCGACGATGCCCGCCGCGGTCAGCGCGTTGTGTGTGGCGAACTGAGGGTAAATCCGCGGCCGCGCCGCAAGAAGCTTGCGTGTGCAGGCGAGGTAGCAAAGATCCGTCATCGGCTTGCGGGTAAATACCGGGTAGTCCGCAAGTCCCCGCTCCTGCGCGCGCTTGATCTCGGTATCCCAATAGGCGCCCTTGACCAGCCGGATCATCAGCCGCCGGTTCCGTGAACTGGCGACGTCCGCGATCCAATCAATCACTTGCGGCGCGCGCTTTTGATACGCCTGTACCGCCAGGCCGAAGCCGTCCCAACCGGCAAGCGACCCATCTGAAAAGACGGCCGCGATTACCTCGAGCGACAATTCCAGGCGATCCGCTTCCTCAGCGTCAACCGTGAAGTTTAGGTCAAATTGCCTGGCGCTGCGCGCGAGCTCAAGGACCTTGGGCACCAACTCCCTCAGCACGCGCTCGCGCGAGATCGCTTCATAGCGGGGATGTAACGCCGAAAGTTTCACCGAAATCCCTGGCCGCGCCGGCAGCGGACGAATTCCGGCGCTCCTCCCGATCGCGCTGATCGCGGCGGCATAGGATTCGAAATAGCGCTCGGCGTCTGCGGATGTGCGCGCTCCTTCGCCCAGCATATCGAACGAATAGCGTAACTCCGGATCCGCCCGCGCACGCTCGATCGCCTCTTCGATCGTCTGTGCCAAAACGAAATGCGAGCCGAGCAATCGCAGCGCTTGCCGAATTGCCGCGCGCACGGCGGGCCCGCCGAGCCGTTTAACCAGGCTGGCAATGATGTTGTCCGGCGTCTCGCCGGGCTGAATGATACGCGCAGTGAGCCCGAGGCTCCACGCCGAAGCGGAAGCCAGCAGTGCGGTCGATTTTCGCTCGTGACGGAGCCAATCGCCTGCTGCGAGCTTGTCTTCGATGAGGTGGTCGGCCGTGGTCGCGTCGGGAATGCGCAGCAGCGCTTCGGCCAGCGCCATTAGCGCCAGGCTCTCTTTTGTCGAGAGTGAATAGACGTGGAGGAGGTCATCAATGCCTCCAAGACCGCCGGCACGCGCTCGAACCGCCGCAATAAGTTGAGTCGCCCGGGCGTCAATGCGCTCTTCCGCCGCGGAGGCGCGGGGCGCTCCCGCATTGAATTTCGCTGCAAGCTCCTCGTCAGGAGGTGCATAATCTGCATGGAACGGTGCGATAGCGCCGTCATGTTGATCGCGATCAGGAATCGCTGTCATCAGGAGCTCCACAACGCCCCTGCGCTCCCGGAGCGCTTTACCATCCGTCGGGATTACGGCTTTTTGTCCCGTCGATTCCGTTCGAAGTTCCGTCGCAGACGCTTTCGAGGAAATATCGTTATCTGTAAGCCTGTCGCTGCCTCACATTGCTTATATTCTTAATCCTTTTGCCTTCATCGCCTCCTTTACCTCATCCAAAATTGCCGGATCGTCGATGGTCGGCGGCATAATCCAGGCCTCATTGTCGGCGATCTTCTTGATCGTGCCGCGGAGGATTTTTCCAGAGCGGGTCTTCGGTAGCCGGGCTACCGTGATCGCCAACTTGAATGCCGCTATCGTGCCGATCTTCTCGCGCACGAGTGCCACGACCTCCTTTTCGATCTCTGCTGCCGGCCGGTCGACGCCGGCCTTGAGCACGACGAAGCCGCACGGCACTTCGCCCTTGATCTCGTCTTTGATCCCTAGCACCGCGCACTCCGCCACGTCCTGGTGCGACGCGAGCACCTCCTCCATCGCGCCGGTGGAGAGCCGATGGCCGGCGACGTTGATGATATCGTCGGTGCGGCTCATCACATAGACGTAGCCGTTGTCATCCAGATAGCCCGCGTCGGCAGTCTTGTAGTAGCCGGGGAACTCACTGAGATAACTTTCCCTGAAGCGCTCGTCCTGCTGCCAAAGCGTCGGAAAGCATCCTGGCGGCAGCGGCAACTTGACCACGATAGATCCGATCTTGTCCGCTGGCATCTTCTTGCATTGTTCATCAACGACGTCGATCACATAGCCCGGCATCGGCACGCAGGCCGAGCCGTATTTCACCGGCAGCTGCCCGAGCCCGACTGGATTGCCGGCGATGCACCAACCGGTTTCGGTTTGCCACCAGTGATCGATCACCGGAACCTTCAGCATCCGTTCCGCCCATTTCAGCGTGTCCGGGTCGGCGCGCTCACCGGCGAGAAACAAAGCGCGGAACTTCGACATGTCGTATTTGCCGATCAACAAGCCTTTCGGGTCCTCTTTCTTGATGGCCCGGAACGCCGTCGGGGCGGTGAATAGGGCAACGCAGCCATACTCGGAGATCACGCGCCAGAATGCGCCGGCGTCAGGCGTGCCGACCGGTTTGCCCTCGTACAAGATCGAGGTGCAGCCGTGGAACAGTGGGGCGTAGACGATATAGCTATGGCCAACCACCCAGCCGACGTCGGAGCCTGACCACCAGACTTCGCCGGGCTCGATGCCGTAAAGATTTTGCATCGACCATTTGAGCGCGACCAGATGCCCGCCATTATCCCGCACCACGCCCTTGGGAATGCCGGTGGTGCCCGACGAGTAGAGAATGTAGAGCGGATCGGTGGCGGCGACCGGCACGCAATCGGCGGATTTTTTCGCAGCCACGGCAGCGCTACGCAGTTTAGCCCAATCGTGGTCGCGGCCCTCGGTAAGCGACGCGTGCTCCTGCGGTCGCTGTAAAATGAGACAGGCCTGCGGCTTTGATCGGGCGAGCGCAATCGCCTCGTCGAGCAGCGGCTTGTATTTGACGATACGTCCGGGCTCGAGTCCGCAACTTGCCGATAGAATAAGCTTGGGCCTGGCGTCGTCTATCCGGGTAGCGAGTTCCTTGGCTGCGAAGCCGCCGAACACCACCGAGTGGACGGCACCGATGCGTGCGCAGGCCAGCATGCCCATGACGGCTTCCGGCACCGCGGGCATATAGAGTACGACACGATCGCCTTTGCTGACGCCGAAATCTTGCATGATCGAGGCGAGCGTCTTCACTTCCGCGAGCAGCTGCTCGTAGGTGAAGGCGGCCTTGGCGCCGGTCATCGGTGAATCGTAAATCAGCGCCGCCTGCTTTCCCCGCCCCCGCAACACATGACGGTCGAGCGCGTTGAAGCAGGTGTTGCATGACGCGCCCACGAACCAGCGACCGTAAACGCCGGCCGACGGATCGAAGATTTTCTTCGCCGGCTCATACCAATCAATGTCGGCCGCGGCTTCGCCCCAGAACCCTTCCGGGTCGCGGCTCGCGCGTGCATAGACCTCTTGGTAGCGGCTGGTGCGGGCGTCCATATGACTACTCCGCCTTCGTGATTAACTTCGAAACTTGAGCGGCACGGCGCCGCTGCAGACAGCGCCAAGCCAGCAGAAAACTCTATCGCGAGTGCCCTACCCCCGCAATGGACGCGATTCCATACACGAGAGTGGAACACGAAGGCCTATTTCTGAGGCTAATTCAGGTTTTCGTTTCCGGGAGGGCAGAGGCGACAATGGAAGCATCGAGCGCTTCGTAATCTTGGTACCCAATGGTGCTATAAAGTTCGGCACGAGTTTGCATCTCGTCCAGCATTTTATGTGTTCCGCCATCTCGCCGAATGGCGGCAAATAATCGGGTCTGCGCTTTATTGGCCACGCGGAGCGAGCTCACGGGCCAAATAACCATTTTGTACCCCATCTGCTCGAATTCGGCCGACGTGAAAAACGGTGTGCGGCCAAACTCCGTCATGTTCGCGAGCAGCGGCACGTTTGGCAGCCGTTGTGCAAACTCGCGGAACATGTCAGCGCTGGTCAAGGCCTCCGGGAAGATCGCGTCCGCACCGGCTTGCAGGTAGGCGTTTGCCCGCGCCACGGCGCCCTCCATTCCTTCGGAAGCCGCGGCATCGGTGCGCGCTATGATGTAAAGATGCCGTCGCGCGCGCGCAGCGGCCGCGATCTTGGCCGCCATATCGCGAGTGTCGGCAAGTTTCTTATCATTCAGATGACCGCATTTCTTGGGAAGAAGCTGATCCTCGATGTGCACTGCCGCCGCGCCATTATCTTCAAAAGCCCGCACCATATGCATGACGTTGAGGGCCTCGCCATAGCCGGTATCTCCGTCCACCAGGACAGGTAAGCCGCTTGCGCGGCTGACTTGACGAATGAAAAAGCACACTTCGTCGACTGTGATGACGCCGAGATCGGGCAAACCCATGCTGGCGCTGATCGCCGCGCCCGAAAGATAAAGCGCTTCGAATCCTGCCGCCTTTGCCTGCAGCGCCGCCATCCCGTTGTGGCTACCTGGAATTTCCACAATACCAGACCGATTGATCAGCGCTCGAAAGCGTTCGCCCGCCGGTACGGAAGGCTGTTCGGAAGCAGACAGATAACTCATTGTCGCGTCATTGAGTTGAGTTGGATTGACATCAGTTTTTATCGGTCCTTAAGAGGCACGAAAGTTCGGTTTTCTGGCCCAGTATAGTTCGCTGCCGGCCGGATGATCTTGTTGTCAATTCGTTGCTCGATGATGTGCGCTGACCAGCCCGAGGTTCGGGCGATAACAAACAAGGGCGTAAACATAGAGGTCGGCACGCCCATCAAATGGTACGACACGGCGCTGAACCAATCCAGGTTGGCAAACATGTTTTTGGCATCGGCCATCACGCTTTCGATGCGGTCAGCGATCCGGAACAACAAGTCGGTATTTGCCTCTTTTGAAAGCCGACGCGCGACTTCCTTGATTATGCTGTTGCGAGGATCGGCAACGGTATAGACAGGATGGCCAAATCCGATCACCAATTCCTTCGCTGCTAACCGGTGACGGATATCGGCTTCTGCCGCATCAATATTCGTGTAGCGACTTAGAACGTCAAAGGCGATCTCATTGGCGCCGCCGTGCTTTGGTCCCCGCAATGCGCCGATCGCTCCGGTAATCGCGGAATAGATGTCAGCACCCGTGCCGGCGATCGAGCGGGCGGTGAAGGTAGAGGCATTGAATTCATGCTCGGCATACAAGATGAGCGACGTATGCATAGCGCGCACCCAACTCTCACGAGGCGGTTCGCCATGCAGAAGGTGGAGGAAGTGAGCGCCGATGGTATCGTCGTCGGTTTCCACCTCGATGACGCGTCCATTATGAGCGTAATGATACCAATAGAGCAGCATGGAGCCGAGCGAAGCCATGAGCCGATCGGCGATGTCTCGGGCCCCGGCGTGTTTCTGGTCGGAAGCCTCCGGCGACACGCATCCCAAAATGGAAACCCCAGTCCGCATAACATCCATTGGATGCGCCGATGCCGGAATGAGCTCAAGCGCCCGTTGTAGCACCTCCGGCAGACCGCGAAGCGCCTTGAGCTTGGCTTTGTAGGCGATGAGCTGCGCTTGCGTCGGCAAGGTGCCGTGAACGAGCAGGTGCGCAACTTCCTCAAACTCGCATTGTTCAGCGAGGTCGAAGATATCGTATCCACGATAGTGCAAGTCGTTTCCAGTATGCCCAACGGTACATACGGCGGTGCTGCCTGCCACTATGCCGGACAACGCGACAGATTTTTTTTGAGTGGGCTGTATAATCTTGTTCACCGTCTCCCTCCCGAATTCCCGCGTAATCGCCATTATCTTTCTTGATCGAAGATCCCACGTGAGGCGAGCTGCCCTAAGCGAAGCGGATCAACTGTAAAAGTAAGACCAATCAGCTCCTCCGCCGTCAATTTTGGTAATTTCATCACAAGGTTGAGGAATCGCTCTTGCTCTGCGCGTGTGACAATGCCGTCGGCAAGTTCGCGGAACTTCGAAATATAATTTTCGCGTCTAAACGGTTTTGCCCCCAGGGGATGCGCGTCGGCGAACGCGATCTCGTCCTCCAGCACGCTGCCATCCGCAAAGGTAACGACAACGCGCCCGCCAAATGCCATCTCATTGGGATCCCGGCTGTGATAGCGTCTCGTCCACTCTGGGTCCTCCACCGTGCGGATTTTGTGCCATAACGCGATCGTATCGGGGCGCGCTGCGCGCTCTGGCGCATATGACCGCTCATGGTGCCAGCCGCGGTCCTGGAGCGCCACCGCGAAGATATACATGATGGAGTGGTCGAGCGTTTCCCGGCTCGCATTCGGATCCATTTTTTGCGGATCGTTGGCGCCGGTACCAATGACAAAATGTGTGTGGTGGCTGGTTAGGATCGTGATATCGCGTATCCGGTCCATATTTCCGATAGCGGGCGCCATTCGGCGGGCGAGATCGATCAGCGCCTGACTTTGATATTCCGCGGAATGCTCTTTGGTGTAGGTCTGGAGAATTGCGCGCTTGGGCTCACCCGGTTCAGGCAACGAAACCTCATATTCTGCGTTCGGCCCGCCAAGCATCCACGCGATAAAACCATCCTCGCCCTCATAAATAGGCGAAGGTGAATCCTCACCTCGCATCGCGCGATCGACCGCTTCAATAGCCATTTTACCCGCAAAGGCCGGTGCATATGCCTTCCAGCTCGAAATAGCGCCCTTGCGCGACTGGCGTGTCGTCGTGGTGACATGCAGCGCTTGTTGCACGGCCTGATAGGTGGTCTCGACAGAGAGACCAAGAGCTGCCCCGATGCCGGCCGCTGCAGATGAGCCGAGATGCGCAATGTGATCGATCTTATGCTCGTGCAGGCAAATACCCGTTACCAGATCGACCTGAATTTCGTAAGCCGCCGCGATCCCACGGACCAGATCAGCGCCGGAGCGGCCGCAATGCTGCGCCGTTGCGAGAAGCGGCGGGATGTTATCCGCGGGGTGCGAATAGTCGGCCGCAAGAAACGTATCATGAAAATCAAGTTCGCGAACCGCCACGCCATTCGCCCAGGCGGCCCATTCCGGCGACACGCGGGGGTGCTGCGGCAAACCGAACACTGTCGCCCCAGGCTCGAGAACATGGGCGAAAGCTTGAGCGCGCGCCGCAGCTACGGGGGAGCGCGCAAGCGAGGCAGCAGCTACGGCCGCATTGTCGATGATACGATTGCCGATCATTTCGAGCACGTCGGATTCGATCGGGACGGGATCGCACGCCGCCTCTGCTATTTTCCAGGCTAGCTGCTCTTCGCGCGGGAGGCCTTCGATTGACTTGTGAGTCCGGACTTTGTGCACCTTCATCCCAACACATCCTTGCAGCTGACTTCCGTATCAGATAGGCGCTGCGGTTCATACAGTGCGCCACGCAAACTGAGATCGTAAACTATACGGAGGGCTAAGAGGTTATGCTGGGAAGAGCACGGGTCGGATGGCTGGAGTAATGGATGAGCGGGTATGACGTCATCGTAATCGGAGCCGGTCACAACGGCCTGACCTGCGCCGCTTATCTTGCCCGCGCGGGTCTGAAGGTCCGCGTGCTGGAGCGTCGAAAGGTGGTGGGAGGAGCCGCCGTCACGGAGGAGTTTTATCCCGGCTTCCGGAATTCAGTGGCTGCTTACACCGTTGGGCTGCTTTGCCCGGAGGTTATTCGCGATCTCAGGCTCCATGAACACGGGCTCCGTATCGTTGAGCGCCGGTCACTGAACTTCCTACCGCGCACCGACGGCAGCTACCTTCTCACCCGGGCTGGACAGATTCAGGAGGGCATCTCCCGGATCTCGCCGGCCGATGCGGAGAGCTACCCGGCATACGAAACTCAAGTCGCACGGGTAGGAGATTTTGTACGATCGCTTCTGCTGCGAACGCCACCGAACGTCACGCATTTTGAAAAGAGAGCCCGCCTCCCCGAGCTGTTCAAATTGCTCCGCCTGGGCAGTGAACTGCGCTCTTTTGACAACGAGGGCCTGGTTGCGTTCCATGAATTAATGACCAAGTCCGCCGGGGATTTCCTGGACCGCTGGTTCGAGTCCGACCTCGTCAAAGCTTTGTTTGGTTTTGATGCCGTGGTCGGAAATTACGCCAGCCCCTACACACCGGGATCAGCCTATGTGCTGTTGCACCACACGATAGGAGGCGTGAACGGCCGCCGTGGCGTTTGGGGTCATGCAATCGGCGGAATGGGAGCTATCACGCAGGCAATGGCGAAGGCTGCTACGGCAGCGGGAGCGGAGATCAGCATTGGCTCTCCTGTGAGCGAGGTGGCGGTCGAACGGGATCGTGTCGCGGGTGTAGTGCTCGAGGACGGCACTGTCCTGCGCGCAGCAAAGGTCGCATCCAACGTCACACCCAAGCTGCTCTATGGCAAGCTCGTCCCCGCAGGAAGCCTAAAGCCAGACTTTATAGCGAGGATAGACGCCTATCGCTGCCACTCCGCAACATTTCGAATGAACCTCGCACTGTCGGAGCTTCCGAGCTTTTCAGCTTTGCCCGGGCGGGTGGCGAATGATCATCACACGGCCGGCATTATCCTCGCCCCAAGTCTCGGCTACATGGACCGCGCTTATTGCGAGGCAAGACTGCACGGATGGAGCCGCGAGCCAATCATTGAAATGCTTATCCCATCTACCATCGATGACAGCTTGGTTGCATCCGAAGGCCACGTCGCAAGTCTGTTCTGCCAGCACACCGCTTACGACCTGCCGCATGGAAGATCCTGGAGCGAGTGCCGCGAAGAAGTCGCAGACCTAATGATTGCGACAGTAGATCGATACGCACCGGGCTTTTCGTCAAGTGTAGTCGCCCGCCAGACATTCAGTCCCGTCGATTTGGAAGAAACGTTCGGGTTAACGGGCGGTGACATTTTTCATGGGACCTTGGGACTTGATCAGTTATTTTCGGCCCGACCGCTGCTGGGCTATGCGGACTATCGCGGGCCTATTCATGGCCTATATCACTGCGGTTCGGGAGCTCATCCAGGCGGAGGTGTCACCGGAGCGCCTGGGTTTAACGCTGCCCGCGAAATTATTCGCGATTTCAGGCGCCGCACCGCTCCATTGAGCAAGTGAAAATTGACCGAGATTACCGCGGGCCAGAAGCCTGCCTTCCGCATCGTTGGTGCCCCCCAACAGCATTCCCCAGCAGCTGCCGGGTTCGGTGGCTGTTTGCTTGACATGATTACCGCCGTCGGCCTGGTGCCAGCCAGCCCGCCTCACGCATGATGTCGATCCAGCCAGAACTCTCTCTCTGCTTTTTGCGATAAATCTTTTGACGCTCGGTGCCGTTCGCGCGTGCGCGTGATCTGCTATTGGGACTGGCATCCGGCGCAGAGTACCGTTCCTTGACCTCTGGAAGCTTTTCGACATTTCGGGTCGGAGTTGTAGTTTCTTCAGGCGGAGGCGTGGCTTTTTCAGGCAGTGCCTTGGCTTCTTCCGGCAGAGCCTGAGCTCCTTCAGGCACAGCCTTGGCCTCTTCAGGCAAAGCCTTGGCCCCTTCCGGCAGAGCCTGAACTCCTTCAGGCACAGCCTTGGCCTCTTCAGGCAAAGCCTTGGCCCCTTCCGGCAGAGCCTTGGCCTCTTCCGGCAGAGCCTTGGCTCCTTCAGGCAGAGCCTTGGCTCCTTCAGGTACAGCCTTGGCCTCTTCAGGCAGAGCCTTGGCTCCTTCAGGCAGAGCCTTGGCCTCTTCAGGCAGAGCCTTGGTTTCTTCAGATCCTAATGGTCCCGGTGTCGCTTCCTTGTCATCGGCCTCCGGAACTTTTGGCTTAATCAGAGTCGGCTCCGAAAGGCCCGCACGAGGCAAGTCATCGGAGTGAGCTGCCGATGCCTCTCCTCCATTCTGAGGTGCGGTTCCTATAGTGGTCTCGTTCGACCGTGCAGTCGAATTTGAAGGCTCCGCGGCTTCCGGTGGAGCCCCGCGCCAGTCTGCTCCAAGCGACCCGCTGTGAACGGGATCAGCGTCCGGTTCCGAGACTTCGCGTAAATCAGGTACGGGCGCGAATGCCGCCCAAATCAAAGGGAGCATTACGCCAACACTTAATCCCACAACCAATAACAGTCGCGGCAGCATAGCTGCTCCGTGGGAGGTCAGGGATGAGGTCAAGGCGAACCGACAATCTGGCCCGGTTCGGTGTTACGTTATTTGCGAAGCAGCGAGACGTAAAGACATAAAGACCCGGTCGCCTCCTGCGGACTCATTTACTCACCCCGCGGTTATTCGCCTACCCAATCATTCCTGCAAAATCGGACGCGCGCGGTCAGCTACACTTTTTGGTGTGCTCAGCACCTTGGCAACGACTTTCTGCAAAGCATCGCCGAGCACCGGCTCGACATCGAAATTCAACTTCTTCGCTTCCTCGAGAAACTCGCGATCTTTCATGGTTGCGGCGAAGGCCTCGCGCAGCGCTTTCAGTCGCTCCTCTGGCACGCCCGGCGTCGTCGCCAGCGGGCGGCCCAATTGCGTTCCGGAGACGATCAATTCGACGAGTAGACGATCCTCGCTACTTTTCGCCAAATCCTCGATTGAAGGCGCATCAAGGTCGAAAGCTCGCGGCCCAGCCTGGGCGATGATCGAGAGCTTCTTATCCCGGAGCCAATCCGGCTTGGTAGCCTTCCAGCTCGACCAGGTATTGTTGCGCGCTTGCACCTCGCCGCGTTCCATTGCCAGATTTATCTGGTTGCCGCCGGTATAGCCGGTAACGATCTTGAATTTGGTGCCCAGCACCTCGTTCATGACGGCCGGCAAAGTGTAAGTGATGGCGCCCTTGCCGGACGCGCCGGCGACGATCTCACGTTTGCGGGCATCCTCGATCGAATTCACACCGGCAGTGTGCCAGACCGCCATTGTTTCCACCGTAGCGGCAATGGTGCCGAGCCATCCGAATTTGCTGGCGTCGAACTGCAAGCCCTCAAGCCCGACGACCTGAAGCGCCGGAAAACTGTTCGCGATCATCCCGACATAGGTGCCGTCTTTCGGCGCCACGTCGTAAAGGTAATTGGCCATCTTGAGGCCGCCGGCGCCCGTCATGTTCTGCGCTACGACGACCGGATTGCCCGGAATATGCTTGCCGAGAAAGCGCGCGACCAGGCGCGCCTGCAGGTCGTATTCGCCGCCCGCCCCGACGCCAATCAGCACGTTCACGGTTTTGCCTTTGTAAAAATCCGCCACGGTTTCCGCGGAGACCGCGGAACCACCCAGCCCGCCAAATGTGAGGACCAAGACGTAGGCCTGCAGTCGCGCTGAAAGACAAATCATTTTTCCTCCCCAATCGTCATTGAGCTGCACCACGCGGCATAAGGGGCAATTCTACCGGCATCAACGCAGGCAAATCCACCCGATGGCCATTGGCGTTGGCCAAGAGGGCCTGCGTCTTTTCGCCGGGTTGCATCTGTCTCGTCGAGGCTGGCGGTAAAATCGCTTATGGTATTAACTTGACGGGTGCTGCTGATCGAATGCATCACAGGGGCAACAAACCCCCAAAAAACGATGTCCTGGGAGGAAATCATGCGTTCTGCTTGTGCCAGCCGCCGTGCGCTTCTCGCTATCGCGCTTAGCTGCGGGATGTTTGCCTCTTTCGCGCCAGCCGGCGCGCAGGACGCCAGCATGCCGCTGAAGGGCGAGACCGTCCGCATTTATGTCGGCTTCTCTCCCGGCGGCGGCTACGACGCCTATGCGCGCATGCTCGTTCCGCACTTCGAGAAAAAGACCGGCGCCACCGTGGTGGTGGAAAACCGTCCCGGCGGCGGCGGCCTCACCGCGCTCAATCAGCTTGTACGCGCCAAGCCGGACGGCACCAGCATGATGATGCTCAACGGCGAGGGCGCCATCATGGCGCAACTGGTCAAGCAGGATGGCGTCGCCTACGACATGACCAAGATCAATACGCTCGCGCGTGTTGCGCATGAGCAGCATCTGGTCCTAGTCCGCCCGGACATGCCGGACACGCTCAAGGAAATTCAGGCCGCCGGCAAGAAGATCAAATTCTCCGCG
The DNA here is from genome assembly GCA_034668865.1 of Alphaproteobacteria bacterium. GTDB lineage: Bacteria > Pseudomonadota > Alphaproteobacteria > Rhizobiales > Xanthobacteraceae > CANKHA01. Next base: position 10,007 of record JAXDOO010000296.1, on the reverse strand, counting down.
GTCGGCCGAATCGACAATCTGAGCGACTATGCCGCCGTTCTCTGCGAAGCGCTGAAATTGGATTGCCAGATCATCGTCGGCTATAAGGGCAGCAAGGAAGCCGGCCTCGCGGTGATGAATGGCGAAGTTGACGCGCTTGCCATCTCCGACGGGTCCGGCAACGAATACGCCCAGGGCGGCAAGACCAAGGTAATCGCTGCTATCGGCAACGCGCGTTCGCCGTTCAAGCCCGAGGTTGCGACCGTCTATGAGCAATTCCAGCTCCCGCCCGATCGCAAGTGGTACATGGACTTCCGACTGTCGATCAAAGACTACGGCCGCGTGATGGTAGCGCCACCCGGAATGGCGCCGGACCGGCTGAAATATCTGCAGCAGGTCTGGAAGGAGATTTTGACCGATCCGGCGGTGTTGGCCGAGGCTAATAAGAGCCAGCGGCCCTTGAGTTACGAGGCGCCGGAGACCCTCAATAAGACCATCAAAGAGATCTTGGAATCTTTGTCGCCGGACAAGATCAAAGACATCAACGAAGTGCTACAGAAGAAATATTCCTAGGATCTCGCGCGTCCCGAGGAAGACATGCTTGATGCTTTCCTCTCGGCCGGTGGGCAAGTCTTTCACCCCACCGTCCTGGCGGCGATGCTGCTGGCATTGCCGATCGGCCTCATCGTCGGCCTCCTGCCCGGCATTAGCGGCATCAGCGCCCTCGCCTTCCTGATCCCCTTCACCTTCGGCATGGAGCCGCTGGTGGGATTGGCGTTCCTGCTTGGCTCCTACACGGCGGTGTCGCAAGGCGGATCGATGACGGCCATTGTGCTTGGCATCCCGGGCGAGGTGCCGAATGCCGCCACCGTGCTGGACGGCTATCCGCTCGCCAAGCAGGGACGCGCGGGATATGCCATCGGTGCGGCCCTGATGGCCTCTGCCCTCGGCGGCATGTTCGGCTGCCTGATACTGATCCTGTTGCTGCCGGTGATGCAGCCGGTGGTGCTCGCCTTCGCCTCGCCGGAGAATTTCTTTCTCTGCCTTGCCGGCATCGCCTTCATTGGCGTGTTGAGCTCAGGTGCGGCAGTGCGTGGACTGATCGCGGGCGGTCTCGGCGTTTTCCTGTCGCTGTTCGGTTATGACCCGACCGAAGGCGTGCCGCGCTTTTGGTTTCAATTCGAATACATGCTGGACGGCGTGCGTTTGATCCCGCTTGCGCTCGGCCTATTTGCCATTCCCGAAGTCCTGGCTTTGATGACCAGCGGCAAGCAGATCGCGCGCGGCGACAGCATCGAGCCGATCTCCTATCGCCAGGGGTTTCAAGGCGCGCTTGCCGTGATGAAATACTGGGGCACGTCGCTGCGTTCATCGTCGCTGGGCGCAGTGATCGGCGTGATGCCTGGCATCGGCGGCGTCACCGCCACTTTTGTCGCTTATGCCATGGCGCGGCAGACTGCCGGCAACCCAGAAACCTTCGGTCGCGGCCGCATTGAAGGGGTAATCGCGCCGGAAGCCGCGAAGAACGCCGAAGAGGGCGGAGCGCTGGTGCCGACGCTGGCGCTCGGCATTCCCGGTAGCTCATCGATGGCGTTGCTGCTCGGTGGCTTTGTGATCCTCGGCCTTCAGCCGGGCCCGGAGTTCCTCACCAAGCATCTCGACATCGCCTTCGCGCTCGCCATCATTTGCGCCTTTGGCAACGTGGTGGCGAGCGTCAGCATGTTCATGCTGTCAAAGCCGCTGATGCACGTCACGCGGATTCCCGGGCGTATCCTGGCGCCGATCTTGCTGGTGCTGGTCGTCATCGGCACTTATTCCGCGCAGAATAATAGCTACGACGTACTCTGGGTCTTCATCTTTGGCCTGCTGGGCATCGCCATGGAGCGGTTCTATTACAGCCGTGCCGCGCTCCTGCTCGGCTTCGTGCTGGGCGAATTGATCGAGCGCTATTTCCTGGTATCGCTAAAGGCCCATGGCCCGTTCTTCTTCATGCGGCCGATCGCGCTCATAATCGTAGCGCTCGTGGTGCTTGGGCTGCTGTGGCCCAATCGCCGCCGCATCATCGGCCTGTGGAGGCCGGCATGATGAGCCGCGGGCAGATCATCTTTCCTTGCCTGATCTTCGCCGTCGTCGCGGCCCTCTTGGCGTCAGGCCTCTTCGTCTATCGTTACTCCTTGACCGTAATCGGCTTCCCGCTCGGCGCCGGCGTGTTCGTCTGTGTGATGTGCCTGATCGATATCGCCATGAGCTTGACCGGGCACGAGCCGAAGCCGCCGGCCAATGACATGCCGCTTGAACCCTTGTCCTGGACGGCTGTCGCCTGGGCATTCGCGCTGGTGCCTTTCGTCATCGCCTTTGGTTTTGTTTTCGGCCCGGCGCTTTATCTCCTCGCCTATTTGCTCGTCAATGGCTCGTCCAGGCGGCTGTCGGCAATCACCACCAGCGCGTCACTGCTGGTGACCTGGGGCCTGTTCATCCAGTTGATGCGGATACCGATGCCGATCGAGCCCTTGTGGTGGTAGCGAGGTCGAAACTCGTGACCCGCATCATGCACTGACCGCCTTGGGCGAAACGGACGGAATAAGGTGCTCCATCCGGGGCGTCACGTTGTTCTTTTTCATTTCCTCCAGCCATAAGCGGTGGATGCGTGGATCTTGATCCTCGTATTCGATCTGCCCGCCGCCTTCCTTCAGGCTGAGCGACACGCCCTGCTTTTGGCCGTCTTTGCCAAGCAGCGCATGCCGTTGCGTCACCATAAGCGGATAACGCAGGCCACCCACCGCGGTCGCCAGGTAACGCGCCGGATGACTGCTCGTATTAAAGTGCTGATGGAATTGCTGGTCGGCAGGTGGAAATACGGTCCCATGTTTCCAGTCCACGCGGAGGAAATCCTTTTGTCCTTCGAACCACAGCAGCGAATAACCGTGGCCGGTCACGCACATGACATGGAAGCTCGGGCCGTGGCGGTGGCCTTTCTTGTAGGTTCCGACCGGCATTTCGGAAATGTGAGCATGCATGACCCCGTCCGCGAGCACGAACATGATGTTGGTGCCGCCGGCACCGCGATCGCCCCAGCTTTTGAGCTCGATCGCCGCGAGATCGGTGACGAAATTCGTTTCCCACATGTGGTTGCCGGGCCGCACGGTGATGAGATCGCCCTCGCCGGCAAAATATTCGCTCTTGCCGGCGCGATCGATGAAATCGAAGGGCGTGTCAAAGAGAAACTTCTCATTGTGGAAGACATTCATGATCATAGGCAAGTTAGTGGTCGTCGCCAGTAAGGCGCGCTCGGTACCGCTGCCATTGAAATGCCGATGTTTCGCGTTGAGCGGAATTGAAAACAAGCTTTTGGGACCCCACTCGAAGTTGCGCTTCTGACCGTCCTCAAATTCGATTTGCGTGCTGCCGCTACCTTCCAGCACGTAATACACATCCTCATAGAGATGGCGTTGCGGTATCGTCGATTTTCCCGGAGGGAGCTCAAGCACGAACATGTTGCAAAAGTCGCCGCGGCCTTTCAGGTGAGCCACCGCGCCTTTGATTCCATAGCGTGGCCATTCCGCGGTCTCGACCTCGAAAAGGTCGAGCGCATAGTCCTCGGCAATTGGAAGACCTTCTTTCTTCACCCAATCCAGATAGGGATCGACCCCGTAACGCGGCGGTGTTGCTTCGCTCATTTCACTTCCTCACCGATATTTTATTTATGCCGGTTATTCGGAAATCGTTCGCGCCTCAGGCGACGCGCTCCTTTGTGGCAACGTCTTGCCCCGGCCTCAGCATGCGCCAGTCGGTCCCCTTCGGGACGACGCCCTCGTAAGAGCTGATCGTCGCCTGCGGGATGTGAGGCTCAGTGGTGCCCAATGCGGCTCCGCCGGCTTGCATCTGACGCGCGGCATCGACCATGAGCCGGCGAAATTCGACGATCGCAAGATCGCTGGCGCCGACACGCTCGCGCGAGCGATCGGCAATCGGCCCCATGGTGACCCACATGGCGATATCCTGATTGGGAATCCCGCTGATGCCGGTTGAGTTGCCGAGCTTCATCGCGTTGCGGTCCTGCAGGTAATTATTTTCGCGCGTGCGCAAGTTGTTGAAGTTGGCACCCAGGTCGATGCCCGGGCGCGCCACATTGAACTTGCGCCAAGCCTCTTGGTCGATGCCGCGCCCTTCACTCCAGGCAATGAAGTAGAAGGCCGTATGCGTATCGTCGGTGGGCCCTAGCAGCGTCGCAACGTTGTAGCTCTCGTTCGGCGGGATCAGCGCCGTGAACGGCGCGATGTAGACAGTCCTGCGGACATAGTCGTGCGTCTGCGCGTTGGTGATCGGCCGCCGGATGGCGGCGTAGTGGAAGCCGAAGCTGGTGCGTTCCACTTCCATGCGCGGGGATTTGTCGGTCGACGGCCGTACCCAATGCGTATCGAGGGCCTTCGCTTTGTCGACCTTCGCCGGACGCATGTCCGTTGCATGCAAGGTGGACGAATGGGCAGAGTCGATCTGGCCTTCCAGGACTTGCGCCCAATTGCAAGGCACGTGGATCTTGACCACGCTAACGCGGGTCTTCTCCGTTGGCGCGAAAGACGGGGGCTCAAATTCCGGCATCGTTTCCGCCGGTCCCATATAGGTCCAGACGAAGCCGCCCCATTCGCGCACCGGGTAGGCCTTGTGCTTCACTTTTTCGGCAAAGGCGCTCGCAGTGGGTTCGGAGGGCATTTCCAGCACGTTACCTTCCACGTCCATCTTCCAGCCGTGATAAAGGCAGCGCAGCCCGCATTCCTCATTACGGCCGAAGGCGAGCGAAACGCGGCGATGCGGACAATATTCATCCAACACACCAAGCCGGCCGTCGCTGTCGCGGAACACGACCAAGTCCTCGCCAAGGAGCCGGGTACGAACCGGGGTTCCGTCAGGCTCAGTCACCTCTTCCGACAAACAGGCTGGTATCCAGTGCCGCCGCATGAGCTGGCCCATGGGCGCATCGCCCTCGACGCGGCACAAAAGGTCGTTTTCTTCGGCTGTCAGCATGGCACTTCCCGTCAACTGCGTCAGCGGTCAGGGTCTTGAAATACTTAGGACCCTAAGTATACCCTAGAACAGCTGGTTGCTGTCAACCCGGGTGGAGAGCGCAAGAATAATGGCCGAACCGGAAATTCCTTCGCTGCCCTTGCGGATCTCCCGGGCGTCGGCCGAAACACCGGACATCCGTTTATTCGAACTAACGACCGCGGATGGTGCGGCGTTGCCGGAATTCTCACCCGGCGCGCATATTTCGGTGCATGCCCCGAACGGCATGATCCGAAAATATTCGCTCTGTAACGATCCGGCCGAACGGGAACGGTACGAAATCGCGGTATTGCGCGAGCCGGGCGGGCGCGGCGGTTCACTCAGCATGGTTGACGAAGTCAAGGAAGGCGACGAGATCTTGGTGACTGCTCCGCGCAACGATTTCCCTCTGGTGCCGAGCCCCGCGGGTTACACATTCATCGCCGGCGGCATCGGCATTACCCCTATTCTTTCGATGATGCGCTACCTCAAGAGCAGCGCCGGGCCGAAATTCAAGCTGTATTATTGCACGCGCTCCAAAGAGAAGACCGCATTTCACCGACAGCTCTCCGCCCCCGACTTTCGCGGTCAGGTCGTTATGCATCATGATGGCGGCGATCTCGATAAGGCACTCGATCTGTGGCCCGTGCTGGAGAATCCCCGCGGTCACGTCTATTGCTGCGGACCGCGTGGCCTCATGGATTCGGTACGTGATATGACCGGACACTGGAACGCTTCGCAAATCCATTTCGAGGCCTTTAGCGACGCGGAAGCCCACAAGCCCAATGACCGGCCCTTTCGAGTCAAGCTGGCGCGTTCCGGCGCCATCGTCGAAGTGGCTGCCGAGAAAACGATCCTGGAAACGATCAGGGCAGCGGGCCACGAGGCGCCCAGTTCCTGCGAAAGCGGCACCTGCGGCACCTGCAAGACCAAGCTTCTCGGCGGTGAAGCAGATCACCGCGACCTCGTGCTCACGAGTAGTGAGCGCAACGATCACATCATGATCTGCGTGTCCCGCGCAAAATCCGACGAGATCACCATTGACCGATGAGGGCAGGCAGAAGCGCATCCTGAAACTGGGCGTGATCGGTCTGGGTCGTGCCTTTACGCTCATGCTGCCGACCTTCGCCGTCGATCGGCGCGTGAAGCTGTGCGCGGCGACCGATCCGCGGCCGGAGGCAAGAGCGTTATTCACGTCAGAGTTCGGCCCGGCGTATGAAACGGTGGAACAGCTTTGCGCCGACCCGGAGGTCGAGGCGATCTACGTTTCCTCTCCGCATCAAATGCATGCGGAGCACGTGCAGACAGCAGCCAAGGCCGGCAAGCATGTGCTGGTCGAGAAGCCGATGGCCATTACGATCGAGCAATGCGACAGCATGATCGATGCCGCTCGAAAAGCCGGCACGCATCTGATCGTCGGACACAGCCACAGCTTCAACCGCCCGATACAGCGTCTGCGTGAACTGATCCAAGGCGGCGAGTTCGGCGCTGTGCGGATGATCAGCGCGCTAAACTATACCGATTTTCTCTACCGTCCCCGGCGGCCGGAGGAGCTTGTCACCGCGCAGGGCGGCGGGGTCGTCTTCAGTCAGGCCGCGCACCAGATCGATATCCTGCGGTTGATCGGCGGCGGCCGGGTCAAGACCGTGAGCGCGGCGACCGGTTCCTGGGATTCGGCGCGGCGGACCGAGGGCGCTTATTCCGCTCTACTCAGTTTCGAAACCGGAGCTTTCGCCTCCGCCACCTATAGCGGTTATGGCCATTTCGATAGCGATGAATTGATGGGCGGGATCGACGAAATGGGCCAGCAAAAAGAGCCAGGCCGTTACGGCGCAGCGCGCCGGGCGCTTCGTTCCGCTGCAAATTCGGATGTTGAGGCGGCGTTGAAAAGCGCCCGCAATTATGGCGGAGCGGGTTACAAGCCTCCCTCCCCGATATCCGGCCTGCAGCATCAGCATTTCGGATTCGTCGTCGTAAGTTGCGACAAAGCTGACCTGCGCCCGCTGCCCTCCGGCGTGATGATCTATACGGACGAAACCCTGCGGCTCGACCCGCTGCCGGCGCCACAAATACCGCGCTCGGAAGTCATCGATGAACTCTACGAGGCCGCGACGAACGGCAAGCCGCCGCTGCACAGCGGTGAATGGGCGCGAGCGACGCTAGAAGTCTGCCTCGCTATCCTTCGCTCGGCACAGGAAGGCCGGACGATCATTCTCAAGCACCAGATCGCGGCAGTGGCGGACTAGAACTGCATGGCATCCCCGAAATTGAAGACATCAAGTTCGCGTTCCCGGGCAGCGGCCAATGCCGATGACGATCTGCCGCTCGCGCGCAGCGTCGGTTATCAGGTCCGAATGACTCATCGCGCTTTGCAACGGTACCTTCAGATCAAGATCAAGCCGCACGGCGTCACATTGGGCACCTGGTACTTCCTTCGCGCGCTCTGGCATGAGGACGGCCTCACGCAACGCGAGCTGTCGCGCAGAATCGGCACGCGCGAACCGACGACCATGACGGCTATCCTCGCGATGGAAGCAAACGGACTGGTCAAACGTGTGAGAAATGACGCCGATCGCAGGAAACAGAACGTATTTCTGACTGCTAAGGGACAGCGCTTAAAGAGCAAGCTGCTCCCGCTCGCAAGAGAGGTCGTAAATACGGCTACCGCGGGGTTTTCCGAGCGGGAGGTGGTGTTATTTCTTGGATTCCTTGCAGCGGTTCGACGCAACCTGGAGCCGGTCTCCGTCGACGAGACCGGGGAGTCCGAACTCGATATTTCTTGAGCTTGGCGTGCAGGGCTATTGCCGTTAAGTGGGCGCTAATCCTCGTTGACCCCGATTAATAAGCAACCTAAGTTTTACAAATCGGACCAAGAAGAGTGTCAATTCGTGGGGAGAAAACACAGATGAACATGGTCTCTCGCCGTCGGATCCTGACCGCCGCTTTCGTCGTTAGCGCAACGGCGCTCTGTGCTTGGCCGGCTCAGGCGCAGGCGCCATATCCGAGCAAACCGATTCGCTTCGTCGTGCCCTACTCGCCGGGAGGGCTGCCGGACACGGTCGCGCGTGTCGTCGGCCAAGCGCTTCAGGAGCGAATCGGCCAGACCGTCGTCGTGGAGAACCGGCCGGGCTCGAACGGCAATGTGGCGGCCGGGGCCATCGCGAACTCCCCTGCAGACGGCTACACCTTCATGGTGACGGATGGATCGATGTTTTCCATCAACCCCCTCCTCTACCGGGATCTCACTTACAACAGAGACAAGGACTTTCAGCCTGTCGCCATGGTTGCACGCGCGCCCCTGTTCCTGGCGGTTCATCCGAAGGTTCCGGTATCGACGCTCAATGAATTCGTCGCCCATGCGAAGGCCAATCCCGGAAAACTGAACTACGGGTCTTCCGGTATTGGCAGTTCCCACCATCTCACGATGGAAGCGATGAAAGCTGCTCTCGGTCTCGACCTGGCCCATATCCCTTACAAAGGCACAGGCCAATCCGTTCCTGCGCTGATCGGCGGACAAGTCGAAGTTCTCATTTCCGCCTATCCCTCTCTTGCACAATTTCTGAAGGACAATCGGGTCAAATTGATCGCCACGAATGCAAGCCAGCGCTCGCCGCAGGCGCCCGACGTCCCGCCCATTGCCGATGTCATTCCGGGATTCGACTTTGCAGTGATCATCGGCGTGCTCGCCCGAGCCGGTACGCCCGCCGCGGCAATCGAGAAGATCGCCTCGGAGATGAATGCCGTTCTCAAGCAGCCCGATGTGCTGCAGCGCTTCACGGCCTCAGGCATCGAAGCGGCCTGGAACGGCCCGGAAGAGTATGGGCGCGTGATCAAGGCGGAGAATGAGCGCGTCGAGAAAGCAGTCAAGGCGGCTGGCCTGAAGCCGGAATAAGCTTGCCCCTGCAAGGTGAAGCGCGTTCCGCCAGCTTTCTCCGAGAACGCTCCACGTGCGTGACTGCCGTGTGAGCTTGAACGTGAGCAGGCGTCGTAGGAGCCCCGGAAATGCGAATTGCGGTCGGGACGCGCAAGGACTTCTGGACGGGCGTCATCTACACCGTCATCGGCCTCTCCGCTTTCGTGATCGCACGCAACTACGCGCTCGGCTCGGCGGCGCGGATGGGTCCGGGCTACTTTCCCACGGCGGTTGCTTTGCTGCTGACGGCAGTGGGCTTCACCATTGTGCTGCGCTCGTTCTTTCGCCAGGGCGAGTTCGTCGATCGCTTCGCATGGAAGCCTATGCTGCTCGTGCTCGGCTCCATCGTCGCATTTGGGATTCTCATCAATCGTGCCGGCTTTCTGCTTGCTGCCGTTGTTCTTGTGCTCGGCTGTGCGGCAGCGAGCGAGCGGTTTCGCCTCGAATGGCTGCCCGTACTGGGCATGGCGGCTCTCATCGCATTCTGCGCGATTGTATTCGTCATCGGCATGCGAATTCCGATGCCGCTGATCGGTCCCTGGTTCAGCGGGATCGGAGAATAGGTCATGGAGGTCTTCGCCAATTTGGCGCTTGGTCTTCAGACGGCAACCGGTCTGGAAAACCTGCTGTATTGCTTCATCGGCGTCTGTCTTGGGACCGCGGTCGGCGTGCTGCCGGGCCTCGGCCCGGTCACCACGATCGCCATGCTCCTTCCGCTGACCTTCGGGCTCCCCCCGGTCGCGGCATTGATTATGTTGGCGGGCATTTATTACGGCGCGCAATACGGCGGGTCGACGACGGCCATTCTGGTGAATATGCCGGGCGAGGCTTCGAGCGTCGTGACCGCGCTCGACGGCTACCAGATGGCTCGGCAAGGCAAGGCCGGACGCGCGCTCGCCACCGCGGCCATCGGATCTTTCTTCGCTGGAACAGTGGCAACCTTAATCATCGCGCTGTTCGCACCGCCGCTCGCCGAGGTGGCGTTGACCTTCGGCCCGGCTGAGTACTTCTCGCTCATGGTGCTGGGGCTTGTGGCAGCGATCGTGCTCGCTCACGGGTCGCTTCTGCACGCCTT
>JAXDOO010000295.1:0-3568 GCA_034668865.1 Alphaproteobacteria bacterium | reverse complement strand
CATTGCGCCAACTCGCGGGTCGCACCGGGATTTCTGCTATGGCAACAGACCGACTTCACAAAGCGGGCCGCTGAAGGTCCGCGCTTGATGAAAGGAGTGATGACATCTCACCGCATTCCCGAGCGCGCTTTTATGATCGGCTGTGTTTTTCTTGGCGGTTATCTGCTGTCATCCGAGCGCTTCTGAGGAGATCGAAGAGATTCGGCTCGGGCGCTTGCGGTGTCGATATCCGGCTTCGGCTTGCCGGCGTGAAGCCAAACTCAGACGCGATCCGCATTGGAAGCCATGGAGAGTAGTCGACGGCAGCGGTTGAGCTTGAGAACACGATCGAGGAAGGGCAGCGAAGTCGAGATCGGCGTGGCCGATAACGGCCTGGGGCGTCGCTCTGGAAACTATCGATCGCCTGTTCGAGCCGTTTCTTCCAGCAAGCCGGGAGGCATGGGCCTCGACTTTCGATCTGTCGCGCTATCGTAAAAGTGCACGGTGGAACCATCAGATGGGCACCCAATCGAGGAGGTGGTTCCGTATTCATTTTCACGCTACCCGACGGAACATCGGTTAGTCGCTGACGATCTCTCCGCGCCCGCGAACCGTGATAGGCGGCTCCGAATATCATACTGTGGCTGCTATCAGCTGCTCGCGGCCTAATAAGGTAGCGCTGGAACCAGTCGCGCGCCAGCTGCGCAACGTCTTTGGAGCGCTCCGGGCTCTTCGAGCAGATGCGTCGCTCCCGGGATGATTACGAGTTCCTTTTCGCAGCGCAGCTGCGCGAGCGCCGCCCGATTCAGCTCGATCACCACGTCATCGTTACCGCCGACGATGAGCAGCGTAGGCGCCCGGACGCGAGGCAATGCCAGCCCGGCGACGGAGGGGTTCATGAAGGTCGCGGCCGTCTGCTTCGCGGTATTGGCGGCGGCCTTCGTAGCCCCGCCGGCTGCGGCTCAGCAGCCCGCGCCGAATCCGAACGCCCAATCCGCTAACGAGCAGCAGCTCCTGCAAGAGCTGTGGAAGATTGAAGGGCGCGTCTCGATCCCGGACTCCAGAGCCGCGATCTTGGAGCAACCGCAGGGGCGTGAGTACCAGCAATTTCACGAGCGCGTGCTGCCCTGGCTTCGAGCGATTGTCATCATCGGAGCGATCGTGGCGCTCGCCGTGTTCTATCTGATCCGCGGACCGATCACGCTCGACAATCCACCAACGGGGATCAAGATCAAGCGCTTCTCGCCGTTCGAGTGGTTCAACCATTGGCTGACCGCGACCTCATTCATCGTGCTCGCCATCACCGGGCTTAACTACGTCTTTGGCAAACGGCTGTTGATGCCGCTGATGGGCCCCGATGCCTTTGCGGCTTGGTCAATGGGCGAAACTCGCCCACAATGCGTTCGCCGGGCCGTTTCTGCTCGGCCTCCTGGTGATGCTCGTGATCTGGATTCGGGACAATATCCCGGACCGTTACGACCTCGAATGGCTCAAGCAGTTCGGAGGGTTTCTGTCACGCCGGCATCCGCCTGCGCGCCGCTTCAACGCCGGCCAGAAAATCATCTACCGGCCTGACCGCGCCGGTCCCGCCTGGTGGAACCGCCGCCAAGCCGCCATCGATCTCTCTCGAACAGGCGCGCGAACTCGCCAAGGCGAACGATTTGCGGGCCTGCCAAGACGTCGTTCGGCAGATGCGCCGCGCCGGCGTGGCGATGCCCGACAGCTTGATCGCGCTTGCGGCGTTGGGACCGGACCTGCTCGAAGCCGGCCGCGACAGCCAATAACGGCCGCGGAGATGAGTTTCATGATGACCGTCACCATCGACCGCGGGTGGCCTACAATCACGACGTCTTTGAGCTCCTCGCTCAAAATGACCTGAACAAGACCTTCTGCGAACGTGTTGTTATATCCCTTTTGCAGAAGGTGTGCCTGTCGCCCATGGGATGAACTGCTACGCTTTTCAGCGTGGCCCGAATGTCAAAGGCTTGCGCCCGCCTTTCGGGTCATTGCACCAGTACGGAACATTAGGCTCGCTCATGGCGGCGACAATTACTCAATAGCAAAGCGAAGCGACCGGTGCGCACCCGTCGCCTGGAACGCATGAATGGCTGCGGCACGGACGCTGCCGAAAACAGCTAGTGTTCCAGGCTGTGGAACATCCTTGTTCCTATTGTGTTGCGTGTGGTTGCGCTGAAGATTGGAGTTAGACTGCAGCACGCGCGCGAACAAATCGCTATGCTTGAGGCCGACCTTCTGCTGAGAAAGAGCAACGGTCAATGCGAGGGATGCGGAAGACCTGCGCGCCTTGTGAGTTGCGCGACAGTCGATAGTTCGCAAGATCATCACGCGGAGCATCCGCGCACGGCTCGGCACGCTCCGGCGCCGTCACCACCAAGGGCGGCGTAAATGGCGACGCCAGGGCCGCCAGTAAGGCGGCGGAGCCAGGACCACCACGGCCGGCGGACGCGCCCAATAACGGCCCGGCCGCCACCAGCACCGGTGCCGGCCGCACACCCACACTACCTCTTCGACCGCGTTCGGTACCGCTTTGGCAACATCGCTCACCGGCATTCCAGGCGCGGCGGTCATGCCAAGCCCGCTCACGAAAAAAACGGCGCTCGCCGCAAGGGCGATCTTAAGACGCCTCATCGCGTGACTCCATGGTTTCGTTCAGAGCGGGGCAACCTGCGCTGATTTCCCCGATGTACAAATGTCATACGTCAATAGTCTGCGATTAGACCGAGAACAAAGAACCCCGGCAGCAGGGCAGATCGAGTCTGCTGCGGGCCACGGCGACAGGTACTAGCGATCCTCCGCGGACAGAGAGCATCTGCCGCTTGGCTCATGTGCCTACGGAGTGCGGGTTCCACAACGTCGCACGTCAAGACCGGCCTTAGACGTTGCACGGTTCATAGACGTGCGAGAGTTAGAGGCGAGATGGCTTCTTCATTGTGAAGGCATCCGGGCTGAGCCTGGCCTCTACCTGGTCCCATGTAACAGGAGCCGCAACCGGAAAGCCATGGCGCGCCCGCAGCGAGAAGGCAGCAACCGCCGTGGCAACACGTCATCCCGCAAATAGTCGATGTAGATGCGGTTCGTCCGCGCGCCCGGTGCCGATGAGGTCGTGTATTTGTCAGGCCGCGCCGTTCAATGCGCACCTAATGTACGCTGTTCGGGGTCTGCGGCAGCGGTCGCTTGTGGTACCGAAAGCAACGTCGCAACACTAGAACGGCTTCACCGGGCGGCGCAGATGCCGCACGAGTGGACTGTCGAACGTAGCGCAGAGAACAGTGGTCCCGGCAAGGATCATCATGGAGAGCTTGACACCCAGATCCGGAATTAGAGAACACAATCTGCCAGAAGCAGCCATTCGCGCCGAAAGTATACAATTAGGGCGGCTGCAGCGATGCGACCTGCAACTGCTTCTTACCTCTGCTTTTGCATTCCCGGGTCTTACTACCCTCCGAAACTGCTGAAAGTGACGGGCGTCATGGCGGCGACCAGTCGCTGGCGATAGCACTCGCGCCTCACCCGGCCACGGCTCGGCCTTGTCCGGGCGCTTCGCAATCCATGACGATCGGAGTGCATT
>JAXDOO010000294.1:0-3880 GCA_034668865.1 Alphaproteobacteria bacterium | reverse complement strand
TCGCGCGCGGCGCGCCCGGACTGGAACACGCCGAAGTCGAGGCGCGAATCGAGGTCGAGCAGCAGCCGCGAAAGCTTCGCCTTCCAGCCGGACGGATTGAGGTCGCGCAACAGGGTCGTCCTTGTGGCGTTGCGGCCGCAAACCCTGGGCCCCAAGCCCTCGGACGCGCCGCAGCGTCAAAATCGATCGTTCCACCCGATCACGGCGGGCAAAAGGCAGCCTTTTCGCGGCCCGGATGGTGATTTGCTTCTAGCCGATCCGACCCGCGGACGCCAATGCGGGGCAGGGGGATGGTTATTGCCCTCCCCCGCTTGCGGGAGGAAGCCTCATTCCTCCAGAACTCGGCGCCACCCGCCACCAGGATTGAGGTCAGCCCACCGGACGAGCACTTCTGCTCCATCAGCAAAACGAAGCGTGGCGGATTTTCCGTCGTCCGGCACCTTTGAAACAACTCCCCGGCGCGGCCCATCAGCGGTGTCGCATTCACAAATGTCACCGAGCGTGAAGCGGGTCGGATCGTACCAACCCTTCTTGTGCAGGGACCGTTCAATCCGCTGCCAGCAAGCCACACAAAAGATCAATTCGCGGACCTGCTCACCCTCACTTGGTGGAAATGGGCTGACGGATAGCCGTTCCCAGCCGCGCTGGTTGGCGTACTCAGTTCCACAGCCCCCATCGCATCGGAATATCAGCGCCATAAACTAATCGCCGCGAGTGGATCCCCGATTGTCGCCTTCGCGATTTTCCCTGGCGTCGGCGTCTTCTCGGGACTCGCGACTTTTTCCGCCTTAGGGTTCCTACCGATCTTCATTTCATCGTGCGGCTTCGGCGGCATTCGGCCGAGAGCAGCCATTAGATGCTTGGTTCCTGTGATGTCCGCAGAACGCTTCATCGTTAGCACCGGCCTACGAGGAAAGGTTGAGCGCCTATTAGGAGACGAGATACGCGCATCCGATCTTCATGAGCTGTTCTTTGATATGCGGGACGAAGCTGGCGGAAGCGGCCTCATAAGCGAGGTAGCAAACTTCATTGCTCACCCGCATTTACGCACGCAAGGACTAGTGTGGCGGGACGTTAACGACGTGACATCCTTTGTCAAATTTCGCGCAGAGATCGACAATCCAATATTCACTCCTCACACCATACCGGCCTCTGTTCCCGATGTGCTCAGGGCGAACTTGATGCGCACTAGAAAATCCGCCCTGACGCGAGGGCTCGGTATGAAGCGCTCGCAGGCTGGGGCTATATTGGAGCGGATACTCAACCGTTCACTTGCTGTTTCGCCTGGACGGCTCAGCAAGCTTAAAATTGAAACGGCCGAAGAAAGCAGGGTATTCGCATTCATCGCTTCGCTCTTGAAGGGTGGCCCCTTGTTTACCGAAAGCGATTTGTTCGAGATTTCTGCCGAGCCCTTAAGAAAAAGAACCTGTTGCGTCCGGCAGAGAGGGCGCTGCTTAGGCGCAGCCGCGCAGCAATCTCGATATTCGCTTTGACCGCCATGCATGGGCGAAAGATTTTGCTCAGTGATGGCACGTCCGCGACGCTGTCTATCCACCGCGATGTGCGAGACAATCTCGCAAACTTCGCCGTATCCGAGATTCCAAATTATAGGGGGCGCGGTAAGAGCTTGCTCGGGACATGGATATTTGAGACAACGCTTCCCGTCGCGCAGTACTGTGAGCCCAACGATGCGCTACCTGATAGAGGTGCGTTCGTCGGCGATTTTGAACTAGGCTCGGATACGAGACTTCGCCGGACAATTTAGCCTACTCGTCTGGATGATTAGACGAGCAACGGCGGCTTCCGCCCTGCGCAACAAGGCTTGCGCATCCTCAACCAGCCTGCTGAGATGTCGGACCGTCTCTGCCGCCAAGTCACGCCATGCAGCATTGGCTTTAGAGGTGATGTCGATCTCGTCTTCTCGATTCGCGTCCAAGACACGCTCCTAGGAATCGGAGCGCGCCTGCATACTGACGTTATTCCGGAGCCTTGGCATTACCCAGCAGAGCCGCTTCGGAAATACTTACGTCAAGTAGGGGTCGCCTTCTTTTTCTCGACAGGCTTGTGCGGCTTTGGGGGCGTGCTCAATGCACGTCGCAAAGCTTCATCCCGCCGACGCGCCGTTTCCTTCTCGCTAAAAACTTCGTCAGCAACCTTATTCGGTGACATGTTCGACCCTCCCGCCGACGCCACGCTCGGCAAGCCAAATATCGACATAGCGAAGTAGATTCGCGCTCGACTGCGCGCCAGTAGCAACCAAGGCGCCCACTTGTTCTCCATCGAGAAGGAGAGGGGATCCCAACTCAGCGACCGGGCCCGGAATATCTGCCATTCGGTCCAAGTATTTTTGATCAACGATCCCGCCGTTATGTACGATCACATTTCGAATGAGCGCCAATGCGTCTAAACTTTTGTGAGTCACCGTGCTTGCGATCTTCTTGTCCCCGTCGAATCCAGCGTCGGCATATGCTGCCCTAATGCCGTCGAGGCGATCGAATGAATATCTTTCCTTCAGCATGTCGCCCATGTGGTGCGACAGGTCGTAGTCGTACTTTTGCAGCCAATCGAGAGGCACCCTTCTAGGTTCTGTGGCTGTCCCTTTTCTTACACTTTTTAGTTCGGCGAGCCCACGCGGATGGGTGTTAAGGGCAGCTACCCACGCCGCTTCCGCGCAAGTCTCAAATGCCGTCCAGCTCCCAGTGACTTGGGCCGCAAACCACGCTTCAGCACCATCGAGCAAATTGGTACTCAGCATGGGACCAATCATGCTGAACCCGTCAGATATGTCCTTTTCAAAAAGTTCCGATCTTCCCCGTCCCCCCGCCTCGACAATGTCTTTCCGCCTTTTGGCCTCTGCTTGCGCCGCGTCCAAAACTCGTTGCTTCATTTCTTCTGGGCTCGGCATTGGATGGAGCCCCCTTGCCTCAAAGAAAGTGCGAGCCGTCAGCCTTTCGTTCCAAAGGACTGAATTGGCAATTATCGGCGGAAAACAAGCCAGAGCATAAACACGCCGCAAGTTTCGATCGTTTGCGTCAGCAATCTCGGCAATCTGCGCTGTCCGCCACTGTGTCGGCGACCGAACGCGATCCCACGTGGTTACGCACGCCTGAAGCTTTAGGTCGCGAACCGTCTGGGGATTGGTCATGCAAGTCATCTCGGGCCGCCAATGCCAAGTAGTAAGCCATGGCAAACCCGCTCTTGGCGAGCGCTACTGTGCCTTCCATCCAATGCCGGATGATCGGCCGTCCCTTGAACGGGAACTCCAATTCGGAGATGTCTGGAATAAATTCGCCCGACATGGACGGCTCCTTTGTTCGGAACCGCATTCACATGCTGGACATTTCCTCTCGAGCTAACCGGCCTGTCACGCGGACCGGGCAGTACGAATCTCAACTGGCTATGTCAAGGTTATCAATGCGAATATATTCCTTGACAGCGTGACGCTGCCCGGGTAGGGTTGTGGCACGCTCGCGATCTGTGTCCGGGCGCTTCCCACCAACCAAGCTTCTGCGCGCCGCGCCTTCCGGCGTTAGGATCGCGCCATGTCACTGCGAGACCTTCTGGCCGTCATCGCGCTTGCTGCCGCGGCCGCCGCGCTGGCGCTCGAACAGTTGTACCGCGACGCCTTCATCGAGACGGCGCGCGACCTGATCATGCTCGCGCGGCTGCCGGCGCCTTCGGCCGAGACGCTCGGCCGCGTCGCTGCCTACGGTCCCGCCCTTGTGCTGGCCGCCCTGGCCGCCTGGCTGTTCGTTTCGGCTTGGCGGCGGCGCAAGCGCCTGCGCGCCCAGGCGGCGGCCGACCTCAAGCGAAAATCGCGGAGCTAGCCAGTAGGGTGGGCAAAGGCGCGAAGCGCCGTGCCCAACGCGGACGTTGGTGG
>JAXDOO010000293.1:0-7240 GCA_034668865.1 Alphaproteobacteria bacterium | reverse complement strand
GCGGACAAGCACAAACATTGCCGAGTTTGTGCCGATGCCTGCACAAGCTGCGCAGAGTGCTGCAGCCACATGCTGTCGAGCCTGCGGATGCCTGCATAATCAGGCCTGAGTATCCTAATACCATCCTCCTTTATGGCTGCGCCATGATTTTGACGCAGCGGCGCAGGCAATTGCCGTGTCAGAGGGGGCTGGCCTGTGAAACTTTATTCCTATTTCCGCTCGTCCGCGGCTTATCGCGTACGGATTGCGCTCAATCTCAAATCCGTCTCCTATGAGATCGTCCCCATCCACCTGCGAAAAGACGGCGGCCGCCACCGCGGCGCGGAATATCGGGCAATTAACCCGCAGATGCGGGTTCCTTCCCTAAAGCTGCAGGACGGCGAGGTGATCGTTCAGTCGCTCGCCATCATCGGCTATTTGAACGAAATCTATCCGCAGCCGCCTCTCCTGCCGGCAGATCCAATCGCACGCGCGCGCGTGCGCGCGGTCTCGCAGATCATCGCCTGCGATATTCATCCGCTGAATAATCTCGGCACGCTGCAATACCTGAAAAATGAAATGGGCCAGGATCAGGCTGCCATAGATGCCTGGTATCACCACTGGGTGATTTCCGGGTTCGAGGCGATCGAGAAAATGATCCAGCCCGGTCCTTACGCTTTTGGTTCACAGCCGGGACTAGGCGACATTTGCCTTGTTCCGCAGGTCAACAATGCGCGCCTGTTGAAAGTGCCGCTCGACGCTTTTCCCAGGATCGCCGCCGTGAACGAGGCCTGCCTCAAACTGCCGGCCTTTGACAAAGCGCGGCCAGAGAATCAACCCGATGCTGAATGAGGCCTTCCTAAGCCTCTGGGTCGCTCGCACGGAGGCGGAATCCGCTATAAACTAGGTTTGGGGAACGACAGATGCGCGTTTCGAGCTGCCCCTTGCGCTCGACGAGCGCCGACATACGGACGAGATTTGCTGATGAATATCGCCATGCAAAAAATTAGTCTCAGTGTCTGCGCGGCACAGCTGCTCATTGTCTCGGCGCTGCCTGCGCCGGCGCAAAATTTCTCCGCTCCACCAGGTGCGGCGGGACGCAACCCGGTCTGCCTACGGCTGGAAACGCAGCTTTCCGCGCTCGATCGCGGTACCGCCGATCCCGCCCGCGCCGAGCAGATCAGGCGCTATGAAGACACCGCCAACAAGCAGCAAGCCGAGCTCGACAAGCTGGTGGCGCAATCGCGTCGCATGGGCTGCCAGGGCGTGGGCTTTTTCTCGCTGTTCAGCGGCCAGCCGCCGCAATGCGGCCAGATCAATAATCAAATCCAGCAGATGCGGTCCAATCTCGATCAGATCCTCGGCACGCTGCAACAGCTGCAAGGCAATACCGCGGGGCGCGAAGGCCAGCGCCGTTCAGTGCTGGTAGCACTCGCCGAAAACGATTGCGGACCGCAATATCGCACCGCGGCGGCGCCGCAGCAGCGCGGTTTCTTCGATACGCTATTCGGGCCGGGCACCGGGTCGGACTCCATCATGGCGCCAGTTGAGCCCTCCCAGTCGTCGACCTTCCGCACGGTCTGCGTCCGCATCTGCGACGGGTATTTCTTTCCGGTTTCCTATTCAGCGTCGCCAAGCCGCTTCGCTGACGACGAGCAGACCTGCCAGCGCATGTGCCCGGCGGCGGAAGTCCAGTTGTATACCTATCGCAATCCGGGAGAGGAAATCGCGCAGGCGGTATCGCTGCACGGTCACGCCTATTCCGACCTGCCGACCGCCTTCTCTTACCGCAAGGAAGTCAACAAGGCCTGCAGCTGCAAGCGTGCCGGGCAGACCTGGGCGGATGCACTCAAGCAACTCGACGACAGCACCATCGAGCAAGGCGATATCGTCGTTACCGACGAACGCGCCAAGCAGTTGTCGCAGCCGAAACTCGATGCCCAGGGCAAACGCGTCGATCCCCGCACAAACAAGCCGGCGCAAACACCCGCCACAGCGCCCGCCACCACTACCTCGGCGGAGTCAACCGCGCCTTCGGGTGAAAAGCGTCAGGTGCGGTCAGTCGGGCCCACCTTCGTTCCGGCCCGTTAGCTCTGCCGCTAGTGCCCCGCTTCCGAAGTTCGTGATACGCCGCAGCATCCTCTGACACGAACTTCGGAAGCAAAGGGGCACTAGCAATTCATGGCTTTTTAGTGCCGCTTTTCGATTTGAAGTTCCTAATCGATTTGCCGCAAGTGGTGTAGGAACTTCAAATCGGGGGCACTAGCGCATCAAAAGTCGAATGCGTCGCCTTTTGCGGTGACGCCGGGCTTCAGAAGCGTGAGGTCGGGTTCGGGCAGCGGCGCTCCGGAATCGCGGAAACGGTTGGTGATCGGATAGCGGCGGTCGCGGCCAAAATTCTTCAGCGTCACTTTCACGCCCGGCGCCGCCTGGCGGCGTTTGTATTCCGCTAGGTTGACCATGCGGTCCACCTTCTTGACCGTTTCGACGTCGAAGCCGGCGGCAGCGATGGTGGCTACCGGCTCCTCCAGCTCGATCAGGCGATAAAGAACAGCATCGAGGATGTCATAAGGCGGCAGCGTGTCCTGGTCCTTCTGGTCCTCGCGTAGCTCCGCCGAGGGCGCGCGCGTTAAAATATTTTCCGGGATCACCCTGCCGCTTGGCCCCAGGGCGCCAACCGGCTTCCAGCGGTTGCGCAGGTGCGAGAGCCTATAGACCTGTGTTTTGTAGAGATCCTTGATCGGATTGAAGCCGCCGTTCATGTCGCCATAGAGGGTGGCATAGCCGACCGACATTTCCGACTTGTTGCCGGTCGTCACCACCATCAATCCGAACTTGTTGGAAATCGCCATCAGAATGACGCCGCGCGCCCGCGCCTGCAGATTCTCTTCCGTGACATCGCGCGGGAGATCGGCGAATAGCGGCTTCAACGCCGCTTCCAAACCCTCGATGGCGGGAGCGATCGGCACCACCTCGTAACTGATGCCGAGTGCTTTCGCAGCCGACGCAGCGTCCTCGAGCGACTGCTTGGACGTGAAACGATAAGGCAGCATTACGCAGCGCACGCGATCGGCACCGAGCGCATCGACCGCCATGGCCGCGCAAATCGCCGAGTCCACGCCGCCGGATAGCCCGAACACGACGCCCTTGAAGCCGTTCTTGTCGACGTAATCGCGCAGCCCGAGCACGCAGGCGGCGTAGTCCGACTGGTCGCGGTCGTCCAGCTTTTCCATCGGCCCTTCGACGCAGCGCCAAGTGTTCCCTCCGCGCTCCCAATGAACAGTGACCACCGCTTCGCGAAAAGCCGGAAGCTGGAACGCAATGGAACGATCGGCATGCAGGCCGAAGGAGGCACCGTCGAACACCACTTCGTCCTGGCCACCGACCTCATTCAGATAGATCAGCGGCAGGCCATGCTCAGTGACGCGCGCCACGGCGATGTTGAGCCGGACATCGTCTTTGTCGCCCCAGTAAGGTGAGCCGTTCGGCACCAGTAGGAGCTCTGAACCGGTTTCCGCCAGGCACTCGACCACTTCCCCGCGCCAGATGTCTTCGCAGATGGGGATGCCGAGCCGCACGCCGCGAAAATTAACCGGGCCCGGCATCGGCCCTGGCGCGAAGACGCGCTTCTCGTCGAACACGCCGTAATTCGGCAGATCGACCTTAAAGCGCAGCGCTGAGATGGCGCCGCCGTCGAGCAACGCAACCGCATTGTACAGCTTGCCGTCATCGACCCAGGGCGTGCCGAGGATCAGCGCCGGGCCGCCATCCGCCGTCTCACGCGCCAGGTTCTCCACGGCCGCCCGGCATGCCGCCTGGAAAGCCGGCTTCAGCACCAGATCCTCCGGCGAATAGCCGGCGATGAACAGCTCGGGGAAAATGATGAGATCGGCACCGTCTGCCGCCGCGCGCTTGCGCGCCGCGCGCACCTTTTCAGCGTTGCCGGAAACGTCGCCGACGATCGGATTGAGCTGTGCGAGGGTGATCGCCAGGCGGTTGGCAGGAGGCGCGCTCATGCCGCAGGTCTACCGCGTCCCCCGCGTTGCCGGCAATGCCGGAGGCCGCGCGATCAGAGTCCCGCCGCCACCGGCATCGGCCTGGTCGCCGTGCCCTCGTTCTTCAGCAGTTCGGCCAGCAAGAAAGCCAGGTGCAGCGCCTGGGTGGCGTTGAGCCGCGGATCGCATCCGGTGTCATATTGGCGCGAGAGATCAGCTTCGGTGATCCGCGCCGCGCCGCCGGTGCACTCCGTGACGTTCTGGCCGGTCATCTCGATATGTACGCCGCCCGGAATCGTCCCTTCCGCGTGATGGATGGCGAAGAAGCTATCCACCTCTTTGACGATGCTGTCGAACGGTCGGGTCTTGTGGCCAGTGCCGGCGGTGATGGTGTTGCCATGCATCGGATCGCACGACCAGACGACCTTGCGGCCTGATTCCTTCACGGCGCGGATAAGCTTCGGCAGATGCGTGTCGACTTTGCCGGCCCCGAAGCGGCAGATCAAAGTGAGCCGTCCAGCCTCGTTCTTCGGGTTCAGGGTATCGATCAGCCGTAGCAGATCGTCGCGTTCCAGCGAGGGGCCGCATTTGAGCCCGAGCGGATTGACCACGCCGCGGCAATATTCCACATGCGCACCATCGACGTGGCGGGTCCGGTCGCCAATCCAGATGAAGTGCGCGGAGGTGGCCACATGATCGCCGGAGCCCATCGCTTCATCCCGGCGGGTCAATGCTTCCTCGTAAGCCAGCAGCAAGGCTTCGTGGCTGGTGTAGAAGCTCGTGGTACGTAGAGCGAGCGTATTCTCCGCCGTGATGCCGAGGAGTTTGTTGACATCGACCGTGCGCCTGATCTCGTCCGCCAGCGCCTTGTAGCGGCTCTCGATCTGGGTGCCTTCCATGAATTTCAGTTCCCAGCGATGCGCGTTGTCGAGGGAGGCATAGCCGCCGTCGAGCAGCGCGCGCAGGAAATTCAACGTCGCCGCTGATTGCCGGTAGGCCTGCAGCTGCCGGCGCGGGTCCGGCGTGCGCGACTCCGGGGTGAAATCCGGGCCGTTGATGATGTCGCCGTGATAGCTCATGAGCTCGGTGCCATTCCGTTTTTCCGTCGGCGACGTGCGTGGCTTGGCGAACTGTCCGGCAACGCGTCCGACCTTCACGACATTGGTGTTGCCGGCGAACGTCAGGATCAACGCCATCTGCAGGAAGAGCTGGAAATAGTCGCGGATATAGTCGGTCTTGTGCTCCTTGAAGCTTTCGGCGCAGTCGCCGCCCTGCAGCAGGAAGGCTTCGCCCTCTGCCACGGCGGCGAGCTTCGCCTTCAGGTCCTGGACTTCTTTGACGAAGACCAGCGGCGGGAAGTTGCGTAAGTTGTTTTCAACGTCAGCAAAGGCGCGCGCGTCCGGGTATTCCGGAACCTGCACGATAGGTTTCTTGCGCCAACTGTCCGGCGTCCAACGCTCGGCCATGAGCCGATACTCCATGCATCTAAGGCGCCCGCAGGCGGCCTGGCAAAGGGGATGCGCGCTTATATACGCTCGAGGGATTAAAAAGCCAGAAACTTTGAGCTCGCGGCTGGCGTGGCCAAGCCCCTAGTCGCGCATTTTCGGCCTATTTCGCAGCCTTTGCGAAGCTCTCGGCCTTGTCCCGCATAGTCACCAGCTCCTCCGCCGCGGTCGGATGCAGGGCCATCACAGCGTCGAAATCCGCCTTGGTCGCCTTCATTTTCACTGCAATGCCCACCGCCTGGATTATCTCCGCGGCGTCGGGCCCCACAATATGCACGCCGACCACTCTGTCGTTGCTGCCGTCCACCACCAGCTTCATGAAGGTGCGGGTGTCGCGCGCCGCCACCGTCGCCTTCATCGGGCGGAAGGTGGTCTTGTAGATGTCGACTCTGGCAAGCCGCTCGCACGCCTTGGCCTCGGTCAGGCCGATGACGCCGACTTCCGGGGTCGAGAAAACCGCGGTCGGAACATCTTCGTGATCGACCGCCATCGGCTTTTTTCCGAATACCGAATCGGCGAAGTAATGACCTTCGCGGACTGCCACCGGTGTCAGGTTTATCCGGTCGGTGACATCGCCCACCGCATAGATATTCGGCACGGAAGTCTGAGAGAATTCGTTGACGGCGATCGCACCCTTTTCGTTTAGCTTCACGCCTGCTGCTTCCAGGCCGAGGCCTTTCACATTCGGCCTTCGCCCGACCGCGAACATGACGCGGTCAGTTTCGATCGTCGCGCCGTCCGACAGTTTGCAGCAATAGCCCTCGGCGCTCGCCTCGACCGCCTCAACCGTCTTGCCGGTGAGGATCTTAATGCCCCGGATTCCCAGTTCCATGCGCAGGTGCTCGCGGACATCGTCGTCAAAGCCGCGCAGGATATTTTCGCCGCGGTAGACCAGCGTCACCTTCGAGCCAAGGCCCGCGAAAATCCCCGCGAATTCGACGGCAATATACCCGCCACCCTGGATCAGGATGCTTTTCGGCAGTTCCGGAAGATCGAAAGCCTCCTTCGAAGAAATGACATGCTCAAGGCCGGGAATGTTGTTACCCAGCGTTGCGCCGCCACCGGTCGCAATCAGGATATATTTGGCGGTGACTTTGCTGCCATCGGCCAGCCGGGCCGTATGTCTGTCTTCCAGTCGCGCGCGCTTTCGCATCAGCTGCGCGTCTGCGCGCTCCAACGTCGTGATATACGCGCGCTCCAGCCGCGCAATCTCTGCGTCTTTGTTGGCGATTAAAGTCGGCCAATGGAAGGCCGGCTGCGGCACGGTCCATCCATAGCCCGCGGCATCGACGAAATCGTCGGCATAGCGCGAGGCATAGACCAACAATTTCTTCGGAACGCAGCCGCGGATCACGCAGGTGCCGCCGACGCGGTCTTCCTCCGCGACCATCACTTTCGCGCCGTGTTCGCCGGCGATGCGCGCGGCGCGGACGCCGCCGGAGCCCGCTCCAATGATGAAAAGATCGACGTCGTAATCGGCCATGCGCTGCTACCGCTCGAGGACGCGCACGCCGTTCGGCCCCGCGAGCACAGCGGCCTGCGCCAGCCCGATGAACAGGCCGTGCTCGACCACGCCCGGGATCGCGCAGAGCTTTTCGGCCAGCGCCTTGGGATCGGCGATGCGCTGCAGCGCCGCGTCGAGAATCCAGTTGCCGCTGTCGGTGACGAAAGTCTTGCCGTCCTTGCCCTGACGGAGCTTCACCACGCCGCTGGCGCCTGCCGCCTTCTCGATCTTCGCGCGCGTGGCGGCGAGCCCGAAGG